>CAZYFC010000196.1:0-1515 GCA_964646715.1 uncultured Lachnospiraceae bacterium | reverse complement strand
GTCACCGTCGTGAATATAGCCGCCGCGAAGAAGCGAATTGACCTCACAATGCGCTACGATCATTTTACCAAGACTCTTTGCCTTTTGCATGGCTTCCGCCATCATTTCGTCGCTCTGCACGCCTCTGCCGTCATCCGAAAAGGCAATCGCATAGGGAGCGAGCTCGTCCATATTCGAAAGAGTCTCCCCCTTCTGCCCTACCGTAATGGCGGCATAGGGATAGATCGCAATCCTGCCGTCGCGCTCGATCAGGCGAAGCTGTTCTTTCAGATGCTCGTAGCTGTCGGGCACGGGATTTAAGTTCGGCATGGTGCAAACAGCGGTGTAGCCGCCTCTTGCCGCCGAAGCCGAGCCTGTGACCATGGTTTCTTTATAAGAAAAACCCGGCTCACGAAAATGCACATGCACATCGCAAAAACCGGGAAGAAATGTATATTCGGAAGAGCAGAAGGCAGTAATGCCCATAGAAGAAAGAACCTCCTCTGCAAAAAGACGGAAGGAATCAAGACAGCAGATATCTTTCAGCTTTTTCACAAAATCACACTCCTTTTCATTCGATGAAATCTAGGGACGGGTGGTTGATGAAGGGGCTCTTGGATAAAAATCCTTACACGTGAGCGAGGGGAATACGCCTATATGTCGAAAGGTGTTCGTACTATATTTTTATTTTTATTATTATATCACTGTGCGGCAGTCTTGTCAAGTCAAAGAGTACTATCTTTTTATGAAAATATCTTCCGAAAATCGACAGCGTTTCTGGACAAAATAACAAAAGAACGTGCAGGCATCAGCATTAATCCCATCAAAAGCTTCTGTTGCTTTTTTCACCGACACGTTGATCGAACACTTCGAAAGCAAAAAACAAGCAGGGCTGCCGGAAGAGGCGACCCTGCTTGAAATTGTCTCAGAACAAACCGGAGATCTTACCGCTTTCATCCACGTCGATCCTTTCGGCGGCGGGTGATTTGGGCAAACCGGGCATTGTCATGATGTCGCCGGTGAGGGCAACGATAAAGCCTGCACCTGCGGAGACCTTCACCTGTCTTACGGTCACGCTAAAGCCTTCCGGAGCGCCAACCTTGGTCATATCGTCCGAGAAGCTGTACTGCGTTTTGGCCATGCAAATAGGCATCTTGTCAAAGCCGAGCGAGGTAAGTCTTGCGATCTCCTTTTTTGCCGCAGGCGCGAATACAACGCCCGCACCGCCGTAAACACGCTTGACGATGGCTTCGATCTTCTCTTCGATGGTGGCATCCAGCTCGTAGCTGAAGGAGAAATCGTTCTCCGCCTCGCAGAGGCGAACAACCTCTTCCGCAAGCGCCATACCGCCTTTTCCGCCGTCGGCCCAAACGGTGGACAGCACCACGTTAACGCCGAGTGCCTTGCATTTTTCGATCACAAGCTCAATTTCGGCATCAGTGTCCGTCGGGAAACGGTTGACAGCCACGACACAAGGCAGCTTATATACGTTGACGATATTAGACACGTGACGAAGGAGGTTAGGAATGCCCGCTT
>CAZYFC010000195.1:0-1558 GCA_964646715.1 uncultured Lachnospiraceae bacterium | reverse complement strand
AGAGCCATAAAGTATACAGCAAAAACAGAAGCGCCCCTTGTAGGAGCGCTTCTGTATTTACGGGGCTCAGAACCCTGCATCACGGCAAAGCTTTTGCTAAGTCGATAGAAAACGAGGCGTGATGCTCAGACGATCGCAAGCGATCGTGGGCTTCAGAGCCATAAAGTATACAGCAAAAACAGAAGCGCCCCTTGTAGGAGCGCTTCTGTTTTTGGTGGAAACGGAGGGGCTCGAACCCACGACCTCACGGATGTGAACCGTGCGCTCTGACCAGCTGAGCTACGCTTCCGAGGAACAGTATCATTATAATACCGAAAACGCACTTTGTCAAGGGAAATCCATCGTTTTTTTTGACTTTTTTCCTCGGGGCAAAACGGTCTGTCGGGACAGTACGGTTTATCCGGACGGGTGCCGTTTGCCAATCGAATACTCGGTGCGTGTGAAGAGACAGTCTTCTCGTGCGCCTGCTTTTCGTCTTCATTCAGGTCGTTATCCTATAAAAACGGTTGAAAATATACCGCTTTTCAAAGACGAAAAGGGCTTTACAAGTCGTATGAGATATGATATAATATTCTTACTAAATAATCGTAAAGGAATGAACCTTATGAAACGACTGCTCATTCTCGCACTTTGCCTTATTTGTGCACTCTTCTTCCTCGTTTCCTGCGATACCCCTGCCGAGACCACGGCGGATGAAACGACTGAAGGTACAGAGACCACCGAAGCATCGACTGATAATACCCCTACCGAGATCGTCCTCATTGATAACGGAACGACACAGTATGAGGTTACCTTCCCCAGAGGGGCAAATCTTGACAACACGACGGGTCAGACCTTTACCAAGGCGCTCAGTGCCCTTCGCGTTGCCTTCAGAGAGTACGGTTACAACAATCTCTCGATCGGTAATGACTCGATCCCGCTTGGCGAAGAGGATACCTTCGTTGCACCGACCTACGAGATCCTCGTCGGCTCGACCAACCGCCCGGAATCGACCATCTCCGATGAACTTGCCTTCAATGAGGCGATCGTGCGCGTCGTTGGTACGAAGCTGATCATCCTCGGCAAGAACGATACCATTACGGCTGCGGCCATCTATCAGTTCGTTGACGAGTATTTTCCCGAGGGCGGTACGTCTTTGATTCTGCCTGCCGACTTTAACAAATCCTATTATCTCGACATGCTTGATTGCGAAGAAACGGGCATGACCTACGCCGATATGGCAGACGATATCTGGGACGATTTCAATGAAGCCTATTGGACCGGTAACTGGGTAAACGGCGGTGGCTGGTGGGATGCGGCAGAAATGCTTGAGACCTATATCGACGTTTACGAACAGACCGGCGCCGAAGAAGATAAAGAAAAAATGCTTGCCTTTGCTGATCGTTTTATGGTCAGAAACGGCTCGTCCTGGGCGGGCAATATGTATAATGACGATATTATGTGGGCTTGCATTGCCTTTTCCCGCATCACGCTTCTGACCGGTCAGGCTCGCTACGGTAATATCGCAAGATCCAACTTCAACACCGTCTGGGCAAGAGCATGGGATTCAAGACTTGGC
>CAZYFC010000194.1:0-1610 GCA_964646715.1 uncultured Lachnospiraceae bacterium | reverse complement strand
GTAGCCTGTTACAGTCTTGCAGGAGCAGCCCATACATGCGCCAAAGCCGCAGCCCATGCGCTCTTCAAAGCTGAACTGACCGCTTGTTGTGGTAACGCGAAAGACCGCCTTGAGCATTGGCTCAGGACCGCAGGTGTAGAAGTGTGAATAGTCGATACCCCGCATAGCGTCGGTCACAAAGCCCTTGATACCGTATGAGCCGTCTGCCGTTGCAATCAGAACTGTTGCACCGAGTGCCTTAAATTCCTCTTCATAAAAAACTTCATCGATTGTGTTAAAGCCGAGAATGACCGTCACGTTCTTCCCTTCCGCAAGGAGCTTTTTGGCAAGCAGATAGAGAGGAGGGACGCCCACGCCGCCGCCGAGAAGGAGCGGTGCATCGCCCGATAGCGCGGTGTCATAACCGTTTCCGAGCCCCGTCAATACGTCAAGAACTGCCCCGAGAGGAAGTCCTGCCATTTTTTCGGTACCCTTGCCGACCACCTTATACAGAATGGTGATCTCGGTTTCACTCACGTCGCAGACCGAGATGGGGCGGCGCAGATAAAAACCATCAATCAAAAGATTGATAAACTGCCCGCAACCGACGCCTTCTACCTCCCCTTTCAGCTTCATGCGATAGACTGAAGCCGTAAGGGGCGTATTTTCGGTCACGGTATAAAGACCTTGTTTCATAGTGTCTCCTTCTGGATTTACGCGTCAATGGTGGAGATACAGAGCGTGGTTTCCTCAAGAACGTCGAGAAGCACTCTCACCGTATCAAGGGAGGTGAACATCGTCACGTTATTTTCGGTAGCCGTTTTACGGATCTCATAACCGTCGCTCTGCGGGCCGGCAGCCGCGTCGCTGGTATTGATCACGTAAGCGATATGACCCTGACAGATCGAATCGTATATCTCTTCGCTACCCTCACCGATCTTTTTGAGAACGTGCGTGCGAATGTCGTTCTTTTTAAGGAATTCCGCAGTACCTTGCGTCGCCTCAATGTTGAATCCCAGGTTGTAGAAGCGGCGGATTAAGGGGAGAGCCTCTTCTTTATCCTTATCGGCAATGGTCGCAAAGACCGTACCGTAGTTCTGCAAATGCGTACCTGCCGCCTGAAGCGCCTTATAGAGTGCGCGGTTCAGCTTGTCATCGTAGCCAATGGCTTCGCCTGTGGATTTCATTTCGGGAGAGAGGTATGCGTCAAGGCCATGGATCTTGTTGAAGGAGAAGACCGGCACTTTTACATACCATCTCTTCTTTTCATCAGGATAGATGTCGAAAATACCTTGCTCCTTGAGACTCTTACCCATGATAACCTCGGTGGCAATATCAGCCAGGGAATATCCCGTTGCCTTGGAAAGGAACGGAACCGTCCTTGAGGAGCGCGGATTGACCTCAATGATAAAGACGTTATCGTCCTTGTCAACGATGAACTGAATATTGAAAAGACCTATGATACCGATGCCGAGTCCCAGCTTCTTCGCATAGGTCAGGATCGTTCCCTTCACCTTGTCGGAGATGCTGAAGGAAGGATAGACAGAGATAGAGTCGCCCGAATGGATACCGGTTCTTTCGACACGCTCCATGATACCGGGCACGAACACGTCGCATCCGTCGCAGATAGC
>CAZYFC010000193.1:0-1612 GCA_964646715.1 uncultured Lachnospiraceae bacterium | reverse complement strand
ACTCCCAGCTCGCCCAGAGAATGAGTTCCTCCGAAAGGCGGGAGAGATGCATCATGAGAAGCGAGCACGCCGAGAGAAATTCCACGCCGAAATCGCGGTCGGAAACGCCGTCGAGCGAGTTCTGCATCACGCTGTCAAAGCCGAGCTTTTCCGCCTCAAAACGGCGGTCGGTGCCGTAAGTCGTGCCCGCAAGCGCGCAACAGCCGATCGGGGAGGCGTTCATACGGCGCGAGCAGTCCTCGAAGCGGCCGACGTCGCGCATGAGCATCATACAGTAGGCGAGCAGATGGTGAGCAAACAGGATCGGCTGCGCCCTTTGCAGATGGGTATAGCCCGGCATGATCGCTCCCTTGTTCTCCTCCGCCTTTTCGCACAGGGCAGCGATGAGACTCTTGCATTTGTCGATAACGAGCGCCGTTTCATCGCGCAGGTAAAGACGCAGATCGAGTGCGACCTGATCGTTACGGCTTCTTGCGGTGTGCAGCTTCTTGCCGACCTCGCCGAGGCGTTTTGTCAGCTCGCTCTCAACGAACATGTGAATATCCTCGGCAGTCATATCAACACAAAGCTTGCCCGACTCAAGGTCGGAAAGGATCTCTTCAAGACCTTTTATGAGGCATTCTGCCTCGCCGGGAGTGATAATGCCCTTCTCACCCAGCATGGCGGCGTGCGCCATGCTACCGGTGATATCCTGACGGTACATGCGCCGATCGACGGCGATAGAGGAATTAAAATCGTCTGCCAGCTTGTCGGTGACGGCTTCGGTGCGCCCCTGCCAGAGTTTACTCATGGTCATTTCCTTTCTTCTTTTGAAAAGCTCTCCGTTTTCAAAAAACGCGAGTAGGCACCGCGCGCAAAAAAGAGCCATGCGGTGCCCATCTTCGTCTGTTTACTGTTTGTTTTTAGCGTCAACCATCGCCTGAACCTTAATGGGCAGACCGTAGAGGTTGATAAAGCCTGCGGAATCCTTCTGGTCGTAATCGCTCTCACCGAAGGTGGCGATCTCCTCACTGTAAAGCGAGTAGTCACTCCAGACGCCCGCGTTGATCATGTTACCCTTGTAGAGCTTTAAGCGAACCTTACCGGTGACCTTCTCCTGCGTCTTGTCAACGAAGGCGGAGAGTGCCTCACGAAGGGGCGTGAACCACTGTCCGTTGTAGACGAGCTCGGCAAAGGTGATCGAGAGCTTCTGCTTTTCATGAAGCGTCATCTTATCAAGGCAGATCGACTCAAGCACCGAGTGAGCCTTGTAAAGGATCGTGCCGCCCGGTGTCTCGTAAACGCCGCGGCATTTCATGCCGACGAGACGGTTTTCCACAATATCAAGAAGTCCGATGCCGTTTTCGCCGCCCACCTTGTTGAGAGAAAGAATGATCTCCTTGGCGCTCATCTTCTCGCCGTTGAGGGCAACGGGAACGCCCTTTTCGAAGTCGAGCGTAACGTAGGTAGGCGTATCGGGTGCCATAACAGGCGAAACGCCCATTTCAAGGAAGCCGGGCTTGTCGTAAAGAGGCTCGTTACCGGTATCCTCGAGATCAAGGCCTTCGTGAGAGAGATGCCAGAGATTTTTATCCTTGTAATAGTTGGTCTCGGGGTTGATCTGGATAGGCAC
>CAZYFC010000192.1:0-1622 GCA_964646715.1 uncultured Lachnospiraceae bacterium | reverse complement strand
GACGGTGATACGGGTATCAACATGACCCTGACGCTTTCTACCATTCGTTCGATCGGTGAAAGCGATATGACGCTTGGCGAGTATGCCAAGAAAATTGCCGATCTGTCGCTTCGCTCGGCACGCGGCAACTCGGGCGCGATCCTTTCGCTTTTCTTCCGCGGTATGGGCAAAGCCTTCGACGGTATGGTCGAAGCGGATGCGATGGCGTTTGCCAAGGCACTTGACCTCGGCACGAAGGAAGCCTACAAGGCAGTAATGAATCCCACCGAAGGCACGATCCTCACGGTTATGCGCGTTGCCTCCGAGCAGGCGCTTCTCTTTGCCGAGGGCGACTGTAAGAATGACCCTACGGCTCTGCTCACTAAGGTGGTTGCGGTTGCCGAGGCTGAGCTTGCCAGAACCCCCGATCTTCTCCCTGTGCTCCGTCAGGCGCACGTCGTTGACGCGGGCGGCTACGGCTTTGTGATCATTCTTTCGGGCATGCTTGCTTCGCTCAAGGGCGAAGACGTGATCGCCGCCTCTCCTACTGCGGGCTCACCCGCCGAGGCTGACTTTTCGCAGTTTGCCACCGAGGATGTGTTGTTTGCTTACTGCACTGAATTCATCGTTGATAAGTCGGAGGCTTTTCTCGGTGAGGGCAAGGTGTCCGATCTCTATCGCTATCTCGGCGATTACGGCGACAGTATCGTGTTTGTTGATGATGAGAGCATCATCAAGGTACACGTTCACACCAACCATCCCGGTAAGGTGCTTGAAAAAGCACTCAAGTTCGGTGATCTTGCTACCGTTAAGATCGAAAACATGAAGATCCAGCACTCCAACAAGGTGGTGGAAGAGAAAGAGCTTGCCGCCGCTGAGGAGATCGCCGCCCCCACCAAGCCCTTCGGCTTTGTGGCGGTCAGCATGGGCGAGGGTATCATGGGCACCTTCAGAGACCTCGGCGTCGATCAGGTTATTTTCGGCGGTCAGACCATGAATCCCAGCACGCAGGATATCCTCACTGCGATCAACAAGACACCTGCCGAAACGGTCTTCGTTTTCCCCAATAACAAAAATATCATTCTCGTTGCCAACGAGGCGGCTAACCTCAGCGTTGCGAAAAAGGTCATTGTAATGCCGTCGCGCAATGTCGCGCAGGGCATCTCCGCGCTCCTTTCCTTTGATGAAAGCGGCGACGCCGAGACGAATCGCACCAACATGGAAGAGGCTATGAGTCACGTGACCTGCATCTCTACCACGCACGCTGTTCGCGATTCGAGCGTTGAAGGCTTTGACATCAAGAACGGTCAGGCAATGGGCCTTGTCAACGAGAAGATCAAGTGCGTTGCCGATACGCGCGAGGAATGCATTGCTCAGTTGACAGACCAGCTTCAGGGCATTTCCTACGTCACGATCTTCTACGGTAAGGACGTGACCGAGGAGGATGCCGAGAAGGTGGAGGCACTCTTCAACGAGCATCTTGCCGCCGATGCGGATATCGTCCTGATCAACGGCGGTCAGCCGGTCTACGACTACGTGATCTCGCTTGAATAAAACCACGAACAAAATATAAAAAGCGTATGGGCGTTAGCGTGATGCTCCAAGCGGCGCATTCACGCTAAACGATGTTTGCCCTTACGGGC
>CAZYFC010000191.1:0-1675 GCA_964646715.1 uncultured Lachnospiraceae bacterium | reverse complement strand
TTCGCGTCCTCCTCGTTGGAGATGCAGACGTCCACGTACTGACAAAGCTCGGTCATCACCTCTCTTGCCGCTTCTCTCGTCCAGAGCTTGCCGCGGTAGTTGAGGTCACAGGAGATCTTCACGCCGCGGGACTTGGCAGCCCTGCAGGCCTCCTTACAGATCTCGACGAGATGCCCGCCGAGCGCGGGGGTAATACCTGTAAAATGAAACCAATCCGCGCCGTCAAAGATAGCGTCCCAATCGAAATCGGCAGGAATCGCCTCTGCGATGGCGGAATGCGCGCGGTCGTAAATACAGACAGAGCCGCGCTGAGACGCGCCCTTTTCAAGGTAATAGATGCCTACTCTGTCGCCACCGCGGACGATCTTTGAGGTATCAACGCCGAAATAGCGAAGAGAATTGACAGCCGCTTCACCGATCGCGTGCCCGGGAAGCTTTGTGACGTAGACGCTCTCTAAGCCATAGTTGGCAAGCGAGACCGCCACATTTGCCTCACCGCCTCCGAAGGAAGCCTGCATCTGATCGTTCTGAAAAAAGCGGTAATAGCCGTTAGGCGCAAGGCGAAGCATCAGCTCGCCGAAGGTTACGGTTCGTTTCATAAGTCAGCCTCCGATCTGTTCCATTTTGTCAAGCGATTCCTTGACGAAGAAGCTGCCGCCGATGGCGGCAACCTTGTCAAAAGCAAGAAATTCGTCGATATTGCTTCTATCCACGCCGCCCGTGGGAATGAACTTCACCTGTGGGAAGGGGGCGGAGAGTGCCTTCAAGGCCTTCAAGCCGCCGTAGATATTGGCGGGAAAAAATTTAACGGTGGTAATGCCGAGTTCAAGTGCAGCCATAATCTCGGTTGGGGTGACGCAGCCGGGATAGTATGGGATCTTTCTCTCTTTGCAGATCGCGGCAACGGCAGGAGAAAGACCGGGAGACACGATGAAGGTCGCACCCGCTTCAAGCGCAGCTTCACACTGTGATACGTTGATGACCGTGCCTGCACCGATCGACATGGTGGGATACTGCTTGACTGCATAAGCGATCGCCTCGGCGGCACAGGCCGTGCGGAAAGTGATCTCGGCGGTGTGAATGCCGTTGTTACAAAGTGCCGTCAGGATCCTGTCTGTCTCGGCAAGCTCCTTGATCACGACGACGGGAATAAACTTTTCCATATGTATAGCCTCCTTATACGCCTGAATAGGCGGCAAAACCGCAGTCGATGGGAAGAACGACGCCCGTAATGGCAGACGCAGAACGATCGTCGCAAAGGAAGAGCGTTGCGCCGAGCAGCTCGCTTGCGTCAACGAAGCGATCCATAGGCGTGCCCTTGAGGATCTTAGCTGAGCGTGCGGTGGGCGTACCATCCTGCGAGAAGAGAAGCGAGTAGTTCTGTGCCGAAACGAGGAAGCCGGGCGCAATCGCGTTGCAACGGATGCCCGTACCGGCAAAATGGGTGGCAAGCCACTGCGTGAAGTTAGAAATGCCTGCTTTTGCCGCAGAATATGCGGGGATCTTGGTGAGAGGCGTGTAGGCGTTCATCGAGGAGATGTTGAGGATCACGCCCTTTTGTCTGTCAGCCATATCCTTGGCAAAGACCTGTGTGGGCAGAAGCGTTCCCTGGAAATTAAGCTTAAAGACAAAATCCACGCCTGCGGCATCAAGATCGAAGAAGCTCTTTCCGCCC
>CAZYFC010000190.1:0-1742 GCA_964646715.1 uncultured Lachnospiraceae bacterium | reverse complement strand
TCGGGCGGTCAGAAGCAGCGTCTTTGCATTGCGCGCGCCCTTCTGGCAAGGCCTAAGATCCTTATTCTTGACGACTCGACGAGTGCCGTTGACACCAAGACCGATATGCTGATCCGCCGCGGCTTCAAGGAATTTATTCCCGAGACGACCAAGATCATCATTGCACAGCGTGTGGCGTCTGTCGAGGATGCCGACCTTATCCTCGTAATGGATAACGGTAGGATCGCCTCGATGGGAAGACACGAGGAACTGCTTGTGACGAGCGAGATCTATCGTGAGATCTATAGTCAGCAGAAGAAGGGAGGCAACGAGAATGAATAAGACCGCCACTCCCAAGAAAAAGATCAATTTCGGCGCGCTCGGCAGAGTTATCCGATACCTTTTCAAGGCGTATCCCGTGCTTGTGCCGCTGGAACTTGTCTGCATTCTCTTTTCCGCCGCCGTTGCGGCCCTGCCCGCTGTTTTCTTACAGAATATCATTGCCCTGATCGATGGGGCGGTGAAAAATCAACTTGCGTGGGAGACGATCTCGGGTGACATCGTGAAAAACGTTGTGACGCTTGCCGCTTTCTATATTGCCGCCGTGATCTCCACCACGCTCTATACCCAGCTCGGCGCGTATATCACACAGGGCTTCCTTTGCAAGATGCGCCGTACCATGTTCGACGGCATGCAGGATCTTCCGATCCGCTACTTCGATACGCATAAGCACGGCGACATCATGAGCCATTATACCAACGATATTGACACGCTGCGTCAGCTTGTGTCGCAAGCGATTCCTTCGCTTATCTCCTCCACTGCCGTGGCGATCACGGTGCTTGTCATCATGCTCTATTTCAGTGTCTGGATGACGCTTCTCGTCCTTCTTGCCGTCCTTGTCATGGTCTTCGTCTCCAAGAAGATCGGCGGCGGCTCGGCAAAATACTTTCTGCGTCAGCAGATGGCGATGGGCAAGACGGAGGGCTTTGTTCAGGAGATGATGAACGGGCAGAAGGTCATCAAGGTCTTTTGTCACGAGAATGAGGCACAGAAGGATTTCGACGCCATCAATGAAGAGCTTTATCAGGACAGCTACCGCGCACATGCCTATGCCAACACGCTCGGCCCGATCCTGATGAACATCGGCAACGTTATGTACGTGCTTGCGGCAGTCGTCGGCGGTGTATTTCTTCTTCTGAACGAGACCTACGGCTTTTCCAATATCAGTCTCAGCGGATTGGAGTTCAGTATTTCGATCATTGTACCCTTCCTCGGCATGACAAAGCAGTTTACCGGGCAGGTCAACCAATTCTCCCAGCAGATAAACTCGATCATCATGGGTCTTGCGGGAGCTTCGCGTATCTTTGCGCTGATGGATGAAGCCCCCGAAGCTGACGAGGGCTACGTGACACTCGTAAACGCCGAGATCGACGGAGAAGGCAACATCAAAGAGACCGAGCATCACACCGGTGTTTGGGCGTGGAAGCATCCTCACGGAGACGGCAGTCTCACATATACCCGTCTTGAGGGAGACGTGCGCCTTGCCGAGGTCGATTTTGCCTATGAAGAGGGCAAGCCTGTGCTTCACGATGTGTCGGTCTTTGCTGAGCCGGGTCAGAAGGTCGCCTTCGTTGGTGCAACGGGCGCGGGCAAGACCACCATCACCAACCTGATCAACCGTTTCTACGACATTGCCGACGGCAAGATCCGCTACGACGGCATTAACATCAACAAGATCCGCAAGCCCGACCTGCGCCGCAGCC
>CAZYFC010000189.1:0-1747 GCA_964646715.1 uncultured Lachnospiraceae bacterium | reverse complement strand
CGCCTTGCGATCAGCTTTTCGGCAAGAGCATCGTCCGAAAGAGCAAGGATCTCTGCGGCAAGCAAAGCGGCATTGACTGCTCCGTTGATGGCAACAGTGGCTACAGGTATGCCGGAGGG
Organism: uncultured Lachnospiraceae bacterium; assembly: GCA_964646715.1. Classification (GTDB taxonomy): domain Bacteria; phylum Bacillota; class Clostridia; order Oscillospirales; family CAG-272; genus RGIG1993. The sequence continues at coordinate 1,628 of CAZYFC010000189.1, read as the reverse complement.
CATCTGAACTGTTGACAGAAGGGCATCAATGCCGTCAAGATATGTGGATTTACAGGGTATGCCGATAACGGGCAACGTCGTTCCTGCGGCGATAGCGCCTGCAAGATGTGCCGCCATACCGGCGGCTGCTATAATAACGCCAAACCCATTCTGAAGAGCTTCGCGCGCAAATTTACCTGCTTCCTCAGGCGTTCTGTGGGCAGAATAGATATGAACTTCAAAGGGAATATCAAGCGAGGCGAGGGTTTCAGTTGCCTTACGGATGATGGGAAGATCGCTGTCACTCCCCATTACGATTCCGACTTTTTTCATTTCACTGACCGTTCCTTTCTTTCTTTGCAGCTTTGATCGACCGCCTTTTCGTCCGACATTTTTTCGAAAACAAAAAGGGCGCACTTATCCCGAAAAATCGAACAAGTGTGCCCAGACGGTCGGCATATAGTAAGATCTTTGCTCCACTGTGGTAATCCACAATTATCCGTCAGTCGCAAAGATCCGCAGTCGCTGTTACCTTTGTTATTCTATCATTTAAAAGTATTCTTTGTCAAGAGGCATCGGTTGACTTTTCTGACAAATTTTAAGCGCACATTTCCACTTTTTTTGTCACAAAAAGGAGAGAGCGCGATTCGAAAAAAAAGACTCAGAAAACACCGTAGAAAAGGATACCGAGCCCTGCAGCGATCAAGATCATGACGATCGGTGAAAGATGCTTGATTTTCAACTTCGGCGCGATAAAATGGATGGCAAAGAGGATAACAAGGATAAAAAGTGCGCGAAGATCGGGACGAAACGCATCTCCGACGGCATCGAAATCAAAGACGATCGAAAACGCCGTCGTAACGCCCATGGCAAAGATCATCCCCACCACCGCAGGACGCACGCCCTCAAGAGCGGCCTGCACGAACGGCTTTTTAATCATGGTGCGGAAGATCGCAGCAATCAGCAGAATGATGATAAAGGATGGCGTTACCACGCCGATCGTTGCGATCAGCGCACCGAAAAAGCCGGCCTGTGAAGACCCGACGAAAGTCGCTATATTCACGGCAATCGGACCGGGTGTCGACTCCGCAACGGCGATCAGGTCGATAAACCGCTCCTCTGTCATCCAGCCGTGCGAAAGCACCTCCTCAAGAATCAGCGGGATCATACTCATGCCGCCGCCGAAAGAGATGGCTCCGACCTTCAGAAAGCTGAGGAACAATTCAAGTAAGTCCATTTTCGTCCCCCCTTCTTTTGCCGCGCAGCTTGGCAACAAGATAGGCGAAAATACTGACGGTAGCACCGATGAGAATGTAGAATATTACCGAGAAAGAGACGGCAAAGATCGTATTCAGGATCATGGCAACGAATGTAAGAGCGGCAAGCAGCATCGGCATGGGCTTTTTTTCAAGCCCCTTGAAGAGTTTGACAGCCGCAGAGAAGATCAGATAAATGACCGCCACGCGAATGCCCTTGAAGGCGTAGGCAACGACGGTCAGGGAGAGAAAGGCATCAAAAAAGAGCGAGATCAGATAGAGTATGACAAAGGATGGAATGCATACAGCCAGGGTCGACAAAAACGAACCGAGAACACCGCCCACCTTAAAGCCGATATAGGTGGCGCTGTTGATGGCGATCGGACCCGGAGT
>CAZYFC010000188.1:0-1792 GCA_964646715.1 uncultured Lachnospiraceae bacterium | reverse complement strand
GATCGTCACGGTGATCAGCGTCCGCTCACAGATCGGGATCACGACGCGCAGAAGATATTTGAAGTCCGACGTGCCGTCGACCTTGGCGGCGTAATACAATTCGTCGGGGATCTGCGCGAAGTTCTCCTTCAGAAGATAGATATAGAACACCGAGGTGATCGAGGGGAGAATGAGACCTGTGAAGGTGTTTCTCAAGTCCCAATTCGTGATCGTGACGAAATTGGTGATGACCACAAGCTCGCTTGGGATCATCATAAGCGAGAGGAAGACCGTAAAGACGATATTCTTGCCGCGAAACTCCAGTCGCGCAAAGGCAAAGGCGGCAAGCACCGTTACCACGAGCATGATAGACGTTGTGAAAAAGGTGAAAATGAAGGTGTTGAGAAAATAATCGGCGAGCGGCACCTGTGTGAAGGCGTCGCGGTAGTTTTGGAAGGTAGGGGCTGAGGAATAGAACTTCGGGATCCATTCCGAGCTGTATTCGCTATAGCTCTTGAAGGAGGTGAGGATCATCCAATAGAAGGGGAAGAGGACGACGAGCGCCCAGACAGCGAGCATGGTATAGACCAGCACCCTGAAGAGCGTTCTCTTGACGTGTGCTTTCTTTTCGTTTTCCTGATAGGTCACATCGATCACCTCCTCAATAATGCACGTGCCTTCTGCTGACGAGCAGGTTGATGCAGGTGATCGTCAGTACGATGACAAAGAGGATGACAGCGGCGGCAGAGGCATAGGAGGGGTAGCCGCCCGAATTGCCGTAAAGCATGTCGTAGACGTAGCCGACGATGGTGTTCATACCTGCGGCGTTGAGATCGGTGCCGAAGAGCGCTACGGCGTCGGAATAGGCCTTGAACGCGCCGATAAAGCCGGTGATAATGAGATAGAAGAGCGAGGGGGAGATCATTGGCAGGGTGATACGCGTGAAGATGCGAAAGCCAGATGCGCCGTCCAGCCGTGCGGCATCGTAATGCGTCCTGTTGACCGAGGCGAGCGCGCCCGTGAGGATAAGGATCTTGAAGGGCATGACCACCCATATCGTATAGAGACAAAGCACCAGCATCTTTGCCCAATACGGGCCGCCGATAAAATCGACCGAGGGTGCGCCGAAGTAGCTCGTGATAAGATTGATAAGGCCGCTTGAATAGGGCGTTTCCTTGAAAAGGATCATGAAAACGAGGCCAACTGCCAGCGTATTGGTGACGTAGGGCAGGAAATAGACCGTCTGGAAGAGGTGGCGGAGTGCCTTGATCGAGGAAAGACCTGCCGAAATGAGTAGGGCGATCCCCGTGGAGAGGGGAACGGTGATGATGACGAGAATGAAGGTGTTTTTGAGTGCTTGCAGGAAGTAGGGATCGCGCAGGACATAGGCGTAGTTGTAGCCGCCGATGCCCAAAAAGGTCCCCGAGGCAAAGTTGTAGCCCTCCTCGAAGGAATAGAGAAAGACGTCAACCAAGGGGTAGACCAGGAAGACTCCCAGGAGCAGTATGGATGGCAAAAGATATAGCCAGCCTTTGAGGTTTCGTTTCATAGCGTTTCTCCCGAACGGTTGAAATAGCGCATTTTTCGCGCGGATCGGAACTGCTTATCTTATATTATAACACAGTTTTGACGGATGTGCAATATTTTTTTACAAAGCAGAAGATGCCGAAAGAAAAAAGCTGATCAAGCGTTCTTGCATGATCAGCTTTTGGGTTTATTCAAACAGCATAAATTCATAGAGACGGACGGTGCCGGTTGCGTTTTGATCGGCACGGTGAACGCGGAGCATGATGTAGCGCGCGGTCTGGTTACC
>CAZYFC010000187.1:0-1865 GCA_964646715.1 uncultured Lachnospiraceae bacterium | reverse complement strand
GCTTCGCGCTGCGGCGTGTTCGCCAAGAGCGACATTCAGCCGCTGATCAATCAGGGTGCGCTGAAGGAGGATATTTCGGCAAGCATCTTTGCCGCCGTCGTCAATCAGACGGTCTCGGGTCTTGCACAGGGGCGTGAGATCGTCGGCAAGGTCGTCTATCTCGGCGGCCCGCTCACCTTCCTCTCCTCCCTGCGTGCCTCTTTTGACAAAACGCTCGGGCTGGAAGGCATTTTCCCCGAAAACTCGCTCTATTTCGTGGCACTTGGGGCTGCCTATTCGGGCGAGGAATGCCTGTTTGATCTTGCCGGGCTGACCGAGCGTCTTGCCTCGTACGAGAACAAGGGTGAATATCTTGGCTGTCCTCCGCTTTTCGCCTCGAAGGAGGATTACGATGCTTTTTATCGCCGCCACCACGCCGAGGATGCTCTGCCGGAGGCAACGCTCGGGCAGGACAAGCGTGCTTACATAGGCATCGATTCAGGCTCGACCACCATAAAGGCGGTGCTGATCAACGAGGACGAAGAGATCGTTTATTCAAAATACGAAACCAACAGCGGCAATCCCGTGCCCTGTGTCAAAGCCTTTCTCGAAGAGGTCTACGAGCGCTATCCCGATGTGAAGATCGTCTCGTCTGCCTCGACAGGCTACGGCGAGGAGATGGTGCAGAACGCCTTCCACATCGACCACGGCATCGTGGAGACGATGGCACATTTTACCGCCGCGAAAAAATACGAGCCGAAGGTGGATTTCATCATCGATATCGGCGGTCAGGACATCAAGTGCTTTAAGATACGCGACGGCGTGATCGATAATATTTTTCTGAACGAGGCCTGCTCCTCGGGCTGCGGCTCGTTTTTACAGACCTTTGCGGGCGCACTGGGCTATACGGCGGAGGAATTTGCCCGTCTCGCCCTCTTTGCAGACAAGCCCGTCGATCTTGGCTCACGCTGTACCGTTTTTATGAACTCCTCTGTCAAGCAGGCACAGAAGGACGGCGCCTCGATCGAGAATATCTCGGCAGGCCTTTGTATCAGCGTTGTCAAGAACGCTCTGTATAAGGTCATCCGTGTTTCAGAAGGTGAAAGCCTCGGCGAGCATATCGTTGTGCAGGGCGGCACCTTCCTGAATGACGCAGTGCTGCGCGCCTTTGAAAACGAGCTTGGCGTTCAGGTCGTGCGTCCTGCTGTCGCGGGAAAGATGGGTGCGTACGGTGCGGCGCTCTATGCCAAGGAAAGGGCATCCGTCGATCCTTTTGCCGAAAGCTCGATCCTCGACAGGGCAGCACTCGGACGCTTTACCCATACCGTGCAGGCGATCACCTGTAAGGGCTGTACCAATCGTTGCAAGCTGACCGTTAACCTCTTTGACGGAGGTAGACGCTTTATCGGCGGTAACCGTTGTGAAAAGCCCACCGAAAAGAAGGTGGTCAAGGAGACCTTCAGCATCTGGAACTATAAAAAAGAATTGCTTGACGCTTACACCTCGTTTGAGGGAGAGAGGGAGACGCTCGGTCTTCCCATGACGCTCGGCATGTACGAGCTTTTGCCCTTCTGGCACACCTTGCTCCGTCTCTTGGGCTTTGGCGTGAAGGTCTCGCCACCCTCGACGAAGAAGCTCTATCTTGCGGGGCAGAACTCGATCCCCTCCGACACGGTCTGCTATCCTGCCAAGCTCGCACACGGACACGTCAAGGCGCTGCTTGACGAAGGAATAAAGACGGTCTTTTTTCCCTGTCTGACCTATAACTTCAACGAAGACCTTGGCGACAATCACTATAACTGTCCCGTCGTTGCCTACTATCCCCGCGTGATCGCCGCCAATACGAATTTTCCCGACGGCGTGCGTATCCTATACGACGATTTCGG
>CAZYFC010000186.1:0-1882 GCA_964646715.1 uncultured Lachnospiraceae bacterium | reverse complement strand
ATGCGATGCTTGCACTTTTGGTAAATTGTAAATTCTCCGCTAAGGATATCATCCTATAGCGGGGTTTTTCGTCTTACAAGCAGCCGCCCGAAGTCGGGCCTCGGGCGGGGTGTTTATGGATTGGGAAGGATTGGCTCATCCTGCTCGGCGGCTTGCCCGGCGGCCTTTTTCTCTTGGATCTTCCGCACGATCTTGCCGGGCAGATCGGCGAGGAAGTCGATGCCCTTTTCAACGCGGAGCAATTTGAAGAGATAGATCTTGCCGATCGTAAAGAGCGCGGTTGCAAAGAAGATCATCAAGACGGCAACGAACACGGCGAGCACCATTTTCGCGGTCGGATAGTCGGCAAAGGCGCGAAAAGCGTGCCACAGCTTGTTCCAATACCACCCTGCGGAGCAAACGTGCAGAACGAACACGCCCCACGTTGCCTTTGCAAGATTGGCAATAATGACCTTCGGCAGCTTGCGCTTGACCTTGATCTGCATGAAGAAGAGCAGAAGCGCCACCGCCATGATCACCATGCAGGGCGAAACGTAGCTGATCAGATCGTCGCGGTAGATATACAGCTTGGAGGTCTTATCGACGAGCCCCTCTGCACACTGCATTTCCAGGTAAATCTTCTTGAAGTACGCCACGAAAGCCGCAAGAAAGAAGACGGGAAGCGTCACGAAGGGCTTTGCCCATTTCGGCGCACCGTAAATGCGGAAATACGCACCGATCACGTAGAGGCAGATCAGCCAGATGGTGGAATACCCGCCGCCCATCACGTAGTTATCGGTGTGCATGATCAGTTTGAACCAGGTGGGTATCTGCAAAAGAACGATAATGACCACATGTTGCCAACGCTTGAGAGACAGAAGTCCCTTATTGAGGATGGGGATCAAAGGATAGAGAAAGAAATAGGCGCAGAGATACCAGAGCTCACGCGTTGTCAGCGGAAAGAGTGCGCCGAGCCACCATTCTTTTTCCACCGTGACGGAGGGGATGAAGAAATGGGCGATCGCCGTGATGCTGAGGATCAGAACGACCGTCTCCAGCCAAAGATGGACGAAGCGGCGGAACTTGAAGTCGGTTTTCACGTTGGCAAAGCCCGAAATGATGGCATAGCAGTTGACCGAGCAATAGCCCACCGTTTCAAGAAACCAAGCGACCTTATAATTGGTCGAAAGATAGTCGGAATAGGAATAGACGCCGCCGTGCCCCAAAACGTGCAACATAACGACCATCAGCATGGATACGATACGGAAGATCTCAACGCCCATGTTGCGTTCGCTTTTCTTTGCAGGATCGGGAAGCGCGGGAGCAAGCTCTATCGGCTGTTCTCTGACTTCGTTTGTTGCTGTCATGATTGCCTCCTGGTTTTCATTTTTTCTTGTAGCACAGCGCGCACTTTATGTCAAGAAGCGCCGAGCACGCCGCCTCCTTGCGGGCGCGGCGTGCTTTGTGGACTCTATTACCTTATTTTTCGATGATGGACTTATTCCACATATCGGGTGCTTCATAGCCCAGGAGGTTGACTGTCGTAGCCGCCACATTGGCAAGTCCGTATTCGTCGCTGTCAACGACCGTATAGCTGTCGGCATAGAAATTGTCGTAGAGGATGCAGGGCACGGGATTCAGCGTGTGGCTGGTCTTTGCCTTATAGGAGCCGTCTGCGTTTTTCTTGACGCAACCCTTCTTATCCGTCTCGTACATTTCATCCGAGTTGCCGTGGTCGGCGGTGATGATGGCAACGCCCTTCATCTCATCGATAACGGGGAGGAGGCGGGCAAGCTGAAGGTCGAGCGCCTCAAGAGACACAACGGTGGCAAGGAAATTGCCGGTATGTCCGACCATATCGCCGTTGGGATAGTTGGCGCGGATGGCCTTGTATTCGCCCGAG
>CAZYFC010000185.1:0-1895 GCA_964646715.1 uncultured Lachnospiraceae bacterium | reverse complement strand
CCCGTGCCGAGCAGGATGCCGCCGAAATAGCGCGTTACGACGATCACGGCATCGGTGATCCCACCCTTGCGCAAGATATCCAGAACAGGAAGACCGGCAGTTCCCTGCGGCTCACCGTCGTCCGAATAGCGCAGGATGTTGTTTTCCTTCAGACAGTATGCATAGACGTTGTGCCTTGCATCCGCATGCTTTTTTCGGATCTTATCGATGAAAGCACGCGCCTCACTCTCGGTGGTAACGTGCGCAGCATAGCCGATGAACTCGCTTTTTTTGACTTCAAGCGAGGCAACTCCTTCTTTTCCGAGTGTCACGTACAGCTCCATAAAGCACCCCTTATTATTAGCTACATTGTATCGCACTGTAGCTATTTAATCCATGTTATTCCGCCCTCTTCTCATCAGAAGGACGCACGATAAAGCGTTTCATCTGTCCCGCCGTTTTTTCGTCGAGAGAGGCAAACACTCTGGCATAGCCGTCAAAGTATTCGACGTCCTCGACCATCGAGGCGTTATAGAGCTTATTCAGCGCACCCATCTCGTAGGATGGGATCTTGAGACAGTAAAGCCTTCTGCCGCCTGCCGCAAGCGCCTCAAGTTCTTCAACAAGTGAGCAAACGCCTCGTCCGTCAAGTGCTGAAATGGGAATGACCTTGTCGCGATTGGCGCGTACCGTCAGCTCCTCGGGAAGCACTGTTGCCGCGTCGCACTTGTTCAGAACGTACAGGATCGGCTTGTCACTCACACCGAGATCGTAGAGGATCTTCTCGGTCACCTCAAGCTGAGAGACGCACTCGGCGTCGGAAGCGTCGATCACGATGATCAGCGCGTCGGTATATTTCGCCTCCTCAAGCGTGGACTTGAATGCCTCGATCAGATGGTGAGGCAGATTACGGATAAAGCCGACGGTATCGGTCAGAAGGATCTCTCTGCCGCTCGGAAGCTCAAATTTTCTCGTCGTGGTATCAAGCGTCGCGAAGAGCTTGTCCTCGGCAAGAATGCCCGCGTCTGTCAATCGGTTGAGAAGCGTGGACTTACCTGCGTTGGTATAGCCCACAATAGCAACGCGGAACATACCGGCGTTTTCCCGTCTCGCCCGTCTCACCTGACGGTTTTTGACAACCTCGGCAAGCTGTTCTTCAAGCTGCTGAATACGCCGTCTGACATGACGCCTGTCTTTTTCAAGACGGCTTTCACCCGGGCCTCGCGTGCCGATACCGCCACCAAGACGTGACATTTCACTTCCCTTTCCGTACAGACGGGGGGTCGAATAGCGAAGCTGAGCAAGCTCGACCTGCAGTTTACCCTCGCTGCTGACGGCGTGAAGCGCAAAGATATCGAGGATCAGCATGCTGCGGTCTATAACGCGGATCTCACCGAATGCGTCTCCGGCCGCCTCCTCCAGCGCGTCCTCCATGTTCTTGATCTGTGCGGGAGAAAGCTCGTCGTCACAGATCACAAGGTGTATATCGTTGTTTTTGCAAAGCACGCCGATCTCTTCAAGCTTGCCTTTACCAAGATAGGTGGCGTTGTCAGGGGCCTGTCTTGACTGAACGACCTGTGCAAACAGTGTGCCGCCTGCCGTTTCGAGAAGACGCTCAAGCTCGTTCAGCGAGACAGCCGTCTCGTTTTCATCCTTGTCGGGCGTAAGCACCGTACAAAGAACAGCCTGTGTTATGATATCGGTATCCTTACCGATCAGTTTATCCATAGAGCAATGACCTGCCTTTCGTATCGTTTTGGAAAGAAAAAGTAAAAAAGGCGAACGCAAATACGCATCCGCCGATTTCGGTCAGTATAGAACGGTAGGTTGAAATTACTTCTGAGTTCCCTGCAAACGCTTCTTGAACTTGTCAACACGTCCGCCGGCATCAACAAACTTCTGCTTGCCGGTAAAGA
>CAZYFC010000184.1:0-1908 GCA_964646715.1 uncultured Lachnospiraceae bacterium | reverse complement strand
ACATAAGTCCCGTGCTTGACCTTCTTGAAAAGGGTTATATCCCCGTTATTTCAACCGTCGGCTGTGACAAAAAAGGCAACGCCTACAACATCAACGGCGACACGGCGGCGGCGTATATAGCAGGCGCGATGCAAGCAGAGCGTCTCATTATGATGACCGATATCGACGGTATCCTGCGCGACAGAAACGATCCCACCACCCTGATCCGCGAGCTTTCCACCGAAGAAGCAAGACAGCTTCAGGATGAAGGCGTGATCTCCGGGGGCATGATCCCCAAGGTGGACTGCTGTGTCAAGGCTATTGAGGAGGGCGTGAAAAACGTCACCATCATGGACGGCAGAGTCTCGCATGCCATTCTGATGGAGCTTCTCACCAACGAGGGTGCCGGAACGATGGTCACCAACGAAAAGAAAAAGAGATAACTATGGAAAATATCAAGCAACTTGACGAACGGTATATTGCACACACCTACAAGCGTTTTCCCGTGGAGGTGGTATCGGGCAAGGGCTCGCTTCTCTTCGATGCCGACGGTAAGCGCTATATTGACTTAGGCTCAGGCATCGGTGTCACCGCCTTCGGCATTGCCGACGAGGCATGGAATCGGGCGGTTATCGCACAGCTCGGTAAGGTGCAGCACACGTCTAATCTCTATTACACCGAGCCCTGCGCCCGCCTTGCCGCGCTCCTCTGCGAAAAAACGGACATGCAACGCGTCTTTTTCTCCAATTCGGGCGCGGAAGCCAACGAATGTGCGATCAAAGCGGCGCGTAAGTACTATTCGGACAAAAAGGGGATCGGTTCGCCCGTGATCCTGACGCTTGTCAACAGCTTTCACGGCAGAACGCACACCACGCTTGCCGCCACGGGGCAAGAGCATTTTCACAAGCTTTTCAATCCCCTGACGCCCGGCTTCGTCCATATTCCCGCAAACGACGAAGAGGCGCTTGAAAAGGCCGTTGCTGCCTACGACGTGGCAGGCATTCTCATCGAATGCGTGCAGGGCGAGGGCGGCGTGAATAAGCTGGCCGAGGAGTACGTTAAGGCAGTTGCCGCTATTTGCGAGAGGGAAGATATCCTCTTTATGGTGGATGAGGTGCAGACGGGTAACGGCAGAACGGGTGCGCTTTACGCCTATATGCATTACGGTGTCACGCCCGACGTCGTGACGACGGCGAAGGGGCTTGGCGGCGGGCTGCCCATAGGGGCAACGCTTCTCGGTGAAAAGGTCAAGGACATCTTCTCCTACGGAGACCACGGCTCTACCTTCGGCGGTAATCCGATCGCCGCGGCGGGTGCTGTGAGCATCATCGAGCGTCTTGACGACGCCTTTCTGGCGGAGGTGCGGAGGAAGAGTGACTGTCTTATCAGGGCCTTCAGCGGTGCTAAGGGCATCAGGAGTGTCAGCGGTATGGGACTTATGCTCGGCCTTGAGACAGATAAGCCTGCTGCAGAGGTGCTTGCTGCCTGCATGGAAAAGGGCGTCCTCTGTCTGACTGCCAAAACGAAGCTGCGCCTCTTGCCTGCACTCAATATTCCCATGGAACTTCTTGAAGAAGCGGCTGAAATCATCCTCGCCGCTTGTAAATAATCCCCGAAAGGAGACCTTATTATGAAAAACAGAAGCTTTTTGAAACTTCTTGACTATACCCCGGGAGAGATCACCGCGCTTCTTGACCTTGCTGACAGCCTGAAGGCAAAGAAGAAGGCGGGCATTCCTCATCGCCTCTGTGAGGGTAAGAGCATTGCACTCGTTTTTGAAAAGACCTCCACACGCACGCGCTGCGCGTTTGAGGTTGCCGCTGCCGATCTCGGCATGCATTCCGTCTATCTTGATCCGCAGGGCTCACAGATCGGCAAAAAGGAGTCGATTGCCGACACCGCAAGGGTGCTTGGCAGAATGTTTGACGG
>CAZYFC010000183.1:0-1953 GCA_964646715.1 uncultured Lachnospiraceae bacterium | reverse complement strand
GGCACAAGCGGCGAGGTCTGCGCGCGCTGTCGCAGTAAAAAGCGCCTTATCAAACAGCTTTGGGATATGCTCAAGGGCAGTCGAGGACTGATCTTCCTCTCGGTATTTCTCTTCTTCGTCGTTACCGGTATCAATCTGATCGCACCTGTGCTTAATCGTGAGTTGGTCGACACTTACATCAAGCCGCAAAACAGTTTTTTTGCGGGCTTTGTGGTGGTCATTCTCTCGATCCTCGGTATTAATCTGCTCTCTCGTGCCGTATCGATCCTGCGCAGTCGCATTCTGATCACCGCTTCAAACGGCGTGATCATCCGTCTGCGCGATACCGTTTTCCAAAAGGTGGAGACGCTATCCGTCTCGAATGTTTCAAGACGCACGGCGGGCAATCTCATGCGCCGCATCAACAACGACACCTCGGTGATCCAGAACTTCCTGACGAATCAGTTTGCCAACCTTGTGGAGCAGGTGCTGACCTTCATCGCGGTTGCCATCGTGCTTTTTGTCTACAATTGGCGGCTTGCGCTTCTCATTATCGGCCCGATGCCCTTCGTCTTCCTCATCAATTGGCGATTCCGCAACCGCGTGCATCGCATCTACCATACCCAATGGGAGAAGTCCTCACGCGTCGAGACCTTTTTGCACGATATCTTTTCGGGAATCCGCGTCGTGAAATCCTATGGCACAGAAGAGAGAGAAAATAAGCGCTTCGATGCGCTTGCCCTCGACGAATGCAACATTCAGATCCGCAACGAGAAATTCTTTGCGGTCTTTTCGCCGATCATCACCTTCCTGATGGGCTTTGGCGAGATCTTCCTCATGTATTATACCGGCTATATGAATCTGCAGGATCCCGAAGTCATGACGCTCGGCACGATCTCGATGTTCTCCTCTTACGTCGCGCTCATTTACGCGCCGCTTCAGTTCTTCGGCAGACTGCTTCGCAGTGTTTCCAATATGATGAACTCTGCCGCGAAGGTATTTGAGATCCTTGACGAAAAGGTCGACGTAGCTGATAGCGAATCCCCCGTGGAGCGCGCGATCGAAGGCACGATCGAGCTTCGCAACGTCGCGTTTGACTACGACGAGCGAAACGCCGTGCTGAAAAACATTAACCTGACCGTAAGGCCGGGCGAAATGATCGGTATCGTGGGCAGGTCCGGTGTCGGTAAATCCACGCTGATCAACCTCGTCATGCGTATGTACGACGTCGACGAGGGCGAGGTGCTGATCGACGGTGTGAATATCAAGGACTATTCACAGGAATGCCTGCGCTCGCAGATCGGTGCTGTTTTGCAGGAGACCTTCCTTTTCTCAGGCTCAATTTACGACAACATCGCCTACGCGAAGCCGACAGCCTCGCGCGAGGAGGTCATTGCCGCTGCCAAGCTGGCAGGTGCGCACAGCTTTATCATCAAGCTTCCCGACGCATATAATACGAAGGTAGGCGAGCGCGGCTATACCCTTTCGGGTGGCGAGCGTCAACGTGTGACGATCGCGCGCGCCCTGCTCCACGATCCGCGTATCCTCATTCTTGACGAGGCTACGAGCGCTCTTGATACAGAGACTGAAAAGCAGATCCAGGATGCGCTTGCCGTTCTTATTAAAAACCGCACGACGCTTGCCATTGCACACCGTCTGTCCACCCTGCGTAACGCCACCCGATTGATCGTTCTTTCGGAGGGCACGATCGCCGAAGAGGGCACGCACGAGGAGCTGATGGCGAAAAAGGGCATCTATTACGAGCTGGTCATGGCTCAGCGTCAGATGCTCTCGACCAAACGGGAATCCTGAGCGTTAAGAAGCCTTCCTTACGGAGGGCTTCTTTTTACGCTCTTTTTTGCCCTTCTTTTGCCTTTTTGCGCAAAAAAAGAGGGGCTTTTTTGGAAAAAGTGTACAAAGAATTTTGAAAACGCCTTGACAAAGAGAGACTCGTGTGATATACTCAGAATGTTG
>CAZYFC010000182.1:0-1962 GCA_964646715.1 uncultured Lachnospiraceae bacterium | reverse complement strand
CCGGCAAGGACGGCGTGTTCGATCCCGGTGAAAACTCGGTAGGTCTGACAATTGAAGGCGTTGGCGACGTAAATCTGCGCATGTCGACCTATTTCTTTGAAAAGGTCAATGCTGCAGGTATCAAGACGCACTACGTTTCTTCTGATCTTGCCAATACCACGATGGAGGTCCTCCCCGCAAAGGTGTTCGGCAAGGGTCTTGAGGTCATCTGCCGCCATAAGGCGGTAGGCTCGTTCTTCCGCCGCTACAGCGATTATATCGAGGAGGGCGCCGATCTTCCCGCATACGTTGAAACGACTTTCAAAAACGACGAGAAGGGCGATCCGCTCGTAACGAAGGACGGTCTTGTTGACCTCGGCGTTATGACGGCTGAGCAGTATGATGATATCAAGGTCATGACGCAGAAGATCACGAAGATCGTTGCAGACGATCTGAAGGAAAAGGGACTCGTGCTTTACGACATCAAATTTGAGTTTGGCTACGATGCAGACGGTAAGGTCATGTTGATCGACGAGATCTCGTCGGGCAATATGCGCGTTTACAAGAACGGCGAGTATATTGATCCCATGACGCTCTCCGGACTCTTCTTTGCGTAAGGGACGCATTCTGACAGACTGCTTGCTTTATACGTTTCGACAAACCACACAACTAACATACAGATAACAGAAAGGTACGGTCTATCTTCATGGGTGGATTTTTTGGCGTAGCTTCGAGACAGGAATGTCTTGCAGACGTCTTTTTCGGCACCGATTATCATTCGCATCTCGGTACAAGACGCGGCGGTCTTGCAGTCTGGGATAGGATAAAGGGCTTACAGCGCGAAATACACAATATTGAGAACTCGCCCTTCCGAACGAAATTTGAACAGGTTTTCGAGGAGATGGAGGGCACCTCTGCGATCGGTTGTATCAGTGACAGCGATCCTCAGCCCCTTCTCATTCGCTCCAACCTCGGTACTTACGCCATCTGCACGGTCGGCGTTATCAATAACGCCGAGGCGCTGATGGAGCAGTATCTCTCCTTCAGCGGCGGTCACTTCAATGCTATGACGGGAGGTGCGATCAACGCGACCGAGCTTACTGCGGCACTTATCAATCAGAAAAGCAGCTTCGGTGCGGGCATTCGGTTTGCCCAGAGCGTTATCGAGGGCTCTGCTTCGATCCTTATTCTGAAGGATGACGGTACGCTGATCGCCGCAAGAGACCGCCTTGGCAGAACCCCCGTGCTTCTCGGCAAGAGCGAGGACGGCTACGCCGTGACCTTTGAATCCTTCGCCTATCAGAAGCTCGGCTATTCCGACCACAAGGAGCTGGGCCCGGGCGAGGCGCTTGAGATAACCCCCGACGGCTATAAGGTACTGAACGAAGCAGGGAAGGAAACACGCATCTGCGCCTTTCTCTGGTCCTACTACGGATATCCTACCTCGACATACGAGGGAGTGAACGTAGAAGCCATGCGTATGCGTAACGGCGCGATCATGGCAGAGCACGATATGGCCGAAGGCAATGCAAAGGATGTTGATTACGTTGGAGGCGTACCCGATTCGGGCACACCTCATGCGATCGGCTACGCCAACAAAAGCGGCATTCAGTTTGCACGCCCCTTTATCAAATATACCCCGACTTGGCCGCGCAGCTTTATGCCCGCCAAGCAGACTGACAGAAAAAAGGTCGCTAAAATGAAGATGGTACCCGTCCATGAATTGATCGTGGACAAGAATCTTCTTTTCGTGGACGACTCGATCGTCCGAGGTACACAGCTTAAGGAAACAGTCGACTTTCTGTACGATAACGGCGCGAAGAGCGTGCACATGCGTTCTGCCTGTCCACCGATCATGTACGGCTGTAAATATCTGAATTTCTCGCGCGGAACAAGCGATATGGAATTGATCGCCCGCCGCGTGATCGAAGAGCTTGAAGGTCCGGAGGGACACAAGCATATCGAGGAATACAGCGATTCTTC
>CAZYFC010000181.1:0-1976 GCA_964646715.1 uncultured Lachnospiraceae bacterium | reverse complement strand
AAATCTTTGTGTAGTAGGTGATGATGACCAGAGTATCTACCGCTTCCGCGGTGCAACGATCGAGAATATTCTGAGCTTTGATACGGTTTATCCCGATGCGGCAGTGGTCAAGCTGGAAGAGAATTATCGTTCAACGCAGGTGATCCTCGATGCTGCCAATGCCGTTATCGAGCATAACGAGGAGCGAAAGGGCAAAAAGCTCTGGACGGCGAAAAAGGGCGGCGAGAGGATCGCGCTTTCTGAGGTCGATACGCAGAGCGACGAGGGCGTCTACATAGCCGAGAAGATCATGCAGCTCGTGCGGCGTGAGGGAAGACGCTTCAGCGATTTTGCCGTACTTTACCGTATGAACGCGCAGTCAAACGCCATTGAAAAGGTCTTCTCGCGCAGCGGCGTACCTTACCGCGTGCTGTGCGGTACGCGTTTCTACGACAGAAAAGAGATCAAGGATATTCTCGCTTATCTCTGTCTTATTCAGAATCCGGACGACGATCTGCGCCTCATGCGCATCATTAACGAGCCGAAGCGTAAGATCGGCGCAGTGGCGCTTGATGCTATCCGCGATATTGCCCTCGCCGAGCATATATCGATGCTCAAGGTGGTCGAAAATGCGGAGAAATATACGGCGCTTGGGCGTATGGTTTTGCGTCTGCACGAGTTTGCTGCTCTGATCGCCACGCTCCGTGAAATCGCCGAGAGTGAGTCTTTGTCCGAGCTTTTCCGCAAAACGATCGATATGTCAGGCTATCGCGCTATGCTGATGGCAGAGGGCGAGGAGGGAAAGGAACGCCTTGAAAACGTCGAGGAACTGATCTCCAACGCTGTCGAATATGAGGAAAACAACGAGGGAGCGTCTCTTGCAGACTTCCTTGAGGAGGTTGCGCTCGTTTCGGACGTCGATAACTACGACAGGGAAGCGGATGCAGTCGTCATGATGACGATGCACTCTGCGAAGGGGCTGGAATTTCCCGTGGTCTTTCTGCCCGGTATGGAAAACGGAATGTTTCCCTCCATGTCGGCTCTTTCCGACCACGCCGAAATGGAGGAGGAACGCCGTCTTGCCTACGTTGCCATCACGCGTGCCAAGGAGCGTCTCTTTGTGACGCACGCTAAGGAGCGTCTGCTCTATGGGCAGACACAGTATAATCCACTCTCGCGCTTTATCAAGGAGATCCCGCAGCTCTTGCTCGATACGACTGACAGCGGTGAGAATAAACGCGCGACAGGCTTTGTGCGCGGCGGCTATCAGCCGCCCACGCCGGGCGGTATCGGCAAAAAGCCGATGCCTCAAAAGCCCGGAACGCCGATCGAGGTTTTCTCTGTGGGTGCGTCAGTCGAGCATCCCGTCTTCGGTCGGGGCATGGTTCTGTCGGTGAGAAGCCTTGGCTCGGACACCTTGTATGAGGTCGCTTTCGACAACGTGGGGACGAAAAAGCTTATGGGAAATATGGCAAAGCTGAAGAGATCGGAGTAAAGAATTTTGCCGAATTTTTTTCGATACAAACGGCGAAAACTGCTCTCGCACCACGCATTGTAAAGAATATTTTCAACTCGATCGTGCGTTTCTCGCGCTTTGTTGCGCATAATGGCTTTTCTTTGACAAACTTTGTGCTTTCGTTTTGTTTAAAATGCGCTATTTTAAAAAATCGAAAAAAGTTTAAAAAAAGGTATTGACAAGCGGAGGAGTATTTGGTATAATAACAAAGCTGTCGCGAGAACGGCGGCGCGATTGGTCCTTGAAAATTGAACAACAAGAGCGAAGTACAAAGCTTAGATAGAAGATTTAAGTAGAACTACAAAACTCGTACAATTCCTAAACACAAAAGAAGAGAAGGCAACTCTTTAAGAAAAAATAAGTCAGCAAGAAAAGCTAAAATCAAGCTTGGATAAGATGTGATCGTGCGAAAGCGCGTTCATATAGAATTATTCGAGAGTTTGATCCTGGCTCAGGATTAACGCTGGCGGCGTGCATAACA
>CAZYFC010000180.1:0-2017 GCA_964646715.1 uncultured Lachnospiraceae bacterium | reverse complement strand
CTATGCGATCGTGAATCAATACGGCGAAGGTGATAAGACGCTTTGTCATTTTGATATGTACCGAATCGACAGCGAGGATGACCTTGAATCGATCGGCTTTTATGATTACTGCGACTGCATCCTGATTGCGGAGTGGTGTGAAAAGATTCCGTTTGCCATTCCGGAAAGTCATTATGCGGTCAAGATCGAAAAAATGTCCGAGAATGAACGGTTGATCAGCATCGACAAGGTGAACTGACACCGATCGAAAGGAAATACATAATGTTAATTTTGGCGTTGGATTCCACTGCAGTCGTCGCCACGGCGGCACTTTGCGAGAACGAACGGACACTTGCTTCCGAAACGGTCTCGTGCGGGCTGAAGCACAGCGAGACGCTTTTGCCTATGATCGAGAAGCTGTACGCCTCCTCAGGACGCAAGATATCTGAAACCGAACTGTTTGCCTGTAGCGTAGGTCCCGGATCGTTTACCGGCGTGCGGATTGGTGTGGCAACGATCAAGGGTCTTGCCTTTGGCGGAAAGAAATGCGTCGGCGTTTCTACTCTGGAGGCGCTTGCCTATAACCTCTACGGAAAAGACGGCGTTGTCTGCACCGCAATGGACGCACGGCGTGATCAGCTTTATAATGCTCTTTTTCGGTGGGAAGGCGAAACGCTCATTCGTTTGACACCGGACCGTGTGATCATGGTCGAGGAGCTTGCCGAGGAGCTTGCAGAATACAATTGCCCGATCCACGTCTGCGGTGACGGCTATTCTCTCGTTCGGGAAAAGATCGTTCATGCGAATCTTGTCGACACCGAGAAAGAAAAATTGGCACAGAACGGCGAATCCGTAGCGCGTCTTGCGCTCCTCGAATACCAAAAAGGAAACTTTGTTTCGGACGATATGCTTCGCCCCACCTATTTGCGTGCACCGCAAGCAGAGCGAGAGAGAAATGAGCGACTTAAAAACGAAACAAATTAAGCGCTATACAGATAAAGGGAGTTGTTATGGAAAAGAAGATTGTGATCGCTTGCGATCATGCAGGAAACGAGGTTAAAAACGCGATCATTTCGTATTTAACCGAAAAGGGCTATGCCGTTACTGATTTTGGGTGTGACGGAACTGTCAGTGTGAACTACCCTGACTACGCTCGCCTCGTTTGTCGCGCGATTCAGAATAAAGAGGCGCCTCTCGGCATTCTCATTTGCGGAACCGGCATCGGCATGAGCATAGCGGCAAACAAGCACAGAGGGATTCGTGCCGCGCTCTGCGAAAATCCCTTCTCGGCAGAGATGACAAGACGGCATAATGATGCTAACGTTCTCTGTTTGGGTGCGCGCGTTATAGATCACCAAACCGCAATTGCCTTGACCGAAATCTTCATCAGCACACCTTACGAGGGTGGAAGGCACGATGCTCGCGTTGCCATGCTGAACACCCTTGACGATATTGAGTGATGGATCGTCGGTTTTCCAGAATGGCACTTCTTTTCGGAGAAGAGGCCCTTAAATGCCTTGAGAAAGCCTCTGTTGCTGTATTCGGCGTTGGCGGTGTCGGCGGCTACGTCACGGAGGCACTTGCCAGAAGCGGCATTGGAAGAATTACCTTGTTTGACAAGGATGTTGTCGATGTCACGAATGTCAACCGTCAGATCATTGCACTTGACAGTACGGTTGGTCAGTACAAATGTGAGGTCATGAAGGCGCGTATTCTGGATATTAACCCTTCTGCCGAGGTCGTTTGTCACAACGTCTTTTATCTTCCGGAAAACGCTGATGCCTATCCATTTGACGGCTATGATTACGTTGTGGACGCGGTAGATACGGTTGCTGCAAAAATCGAGATCGCCCATAGAGCATATAAAGCGGGGGTAAAGGCGATATCTGCCATGGGCGCTGGCAATAAAACAGACCCTACAATGTTTGAGGTCGCCGATATTTACGAAACGTCAGTTTGTCCGCTTGCACGTGTGATGCGACGCGAATTGAAGAGCAGGGGAATTGAACTGGGCATGGCAATCGATGAATGCGGCGGT
>CAZYFC010000179.1:0-2044 GCA_964646715.1 uncultured Lachnospiraceae bacterium | reverse complement strand
CGGCGTTCGTCGTAATAGAGGAATAGATCGTCGTTGCCTTAAGAGCGTGGTTCACGTTGGAAACGGTAACAACGCTGTTGCTGTCCTCGGGCGTGATCGTCAGGTTGGTGTTGTAGATCTCGATCTCGGAGAGCTTCACGTAGCCCGAAGCAGTCATGGAAAACTTCACGTACTGTGCCTCTGTGAGGTCAATATCATAAGTAATGGGTGCATACTCCGCAAGCGTCAGGGATGACACTTCCTTAACCGTCGTCCAGGTGACGTTATCCTTCGACACTGAAATGGTCAGGCCGTCGGGCAGATAGAGACCCCAGGAATCACTTTTGGTGCTGTTTCCTTTCTGAGCGTTGGTACAGTACTTCTCAGTGGAGGGCCAGATCACGATCTGATCGATTTCGGTCACTTCCTCGAGATCGATGGTGATCGCGGCGGTGCTTGAACCGCTGGAATGCCAGCCGCCGAACTGACCGTGGTTATTGAGGTCAGCCGTATAGAGATTGTAACGGTCGCCGTCGTTGATATTGGAGGTCAACCAGCTCGAGTTACCCGTAAGCGCGTTTACGTGGGTAGTAGGCTTGCCCTCTGCCAAATTGGGGCAATAAGGCTCGGCAACCTTAACGTAGTCCTTGTCAAAAATAGCTACCTCGCAGATCTTTGCTGCAAAGGTGTTTCCCGAGCTGAGATTAAGAGAGAGCATGTTCAAACGAACGTACTGCACCGTCTCTTCCTCAAACTGTGCGATCTGAGGGCCGAATTCGGGAATAGCAACATCATAGACCTCATAGACCCTCTTCCAATCGGTCCCGTTGGTGGATACTTCAATGGCATACGCGTTAGGCATACCGTAGCAAACGCCGTCCTGTTCAAGGCAGGGATAGAAGACGACGGTGTCAACCGTTTTGAGTTCACCAAGGTTGAACACGATCCATTCCGAGTGGTTTTGCTGGATGACACCGGTGTTGGGATGGTAACCGCCGTTCGTGCCTGTGGAGGCTATTCTGTTCAGCGTACCGTCGTTAATAAGCGAAGCGTCCCACCCCCAGTTAGAATCAGAATGGGGGGTATGCTGATACGAGATCTGTACGCCGTCCATTCTTGCAAGGTTGCCGCTTTCGGCAGACAGTGCATCAATGGTGCCGTCGGCGTTTTCATCCATAAGTCCCCAATCATCGGTAGAGGCGGTTGAAGCGGCATAAGCGACGGAGAAGAACGCGGGAACGAGAGTTGCCAGAATCAAGGCCGCCATCAAAACGGCGAGGAGCTTGGTTTTGAAGGTGAATTTCATCATTCGTTTCCTTTCTTGTTGAAAAAGTTTGAATGTCTCTCGTATAGGAAAGGCTATGCGGAGCCACTCCCCTTGTTCAGGCAAGGCGCACCTCTTGCGGCAAGGCGCGCAGTGAAAGACATTTTCACGTCTATATTATACCATGTATTATCTATTTGTGGAATATTGTTTTTTGATCTTTTTACTGTTTTTTCTTGTCTTTATTAAGCGTATTTATCACTTAAGCCTAAAATACGTCGTATTCTTGCCGTTGCCCTCACGCACAAGTTCTCCTTCGGCAACGAGCTTGCGGAGTGCACCCTCTACCGAGCTGATACTGAGGGACGGGCAAAGCTCCATAATGTCCTGCTTCTTGAAGCGACCGATCTTATTCATCGTTGCACGTCTTACCATTTCAAGGGAGGAGAGCTTGGTTTCCACAAGAGCAAATCGGTCTTCAAAATCACGGTATGCGGAAAGGATCGTGCCGAGCAGATATTTGATGAACGGAACGGCATCTGCCTCGCCCTCGTGCCAGCCTTGCTGGGATTGACCGAGCGCATCGTAGTAGAGATCCTTGTTCTTTGCAATCTTGGCTTCCAGGGAAATATACTTTCCAACATAGAAGCCGTTTCGGTAAAGGAGGAGCGTGGTAAGAAGTCGGCTCATTCTGCCGTTGCCGTCATTGAACGGATGGATGCAAAGGAAATCGTGTATAAAGGTAAGAATGGCAATCAGAGGCTCAAGCTCCATGTTTCCGATCACACGGTTATACTCGTT
>CAZYFC010000178.1:0-2057 GCA_964646715.1 uncultured Lachnospiraceae bacterium | reverse complement strand
AGCCGGGCACTCTATCCACTGAGCTACGGGCGCGTACCATATTTGATTCCGTACTTGAGTATGTTAGCACAGAATCTGTTATTTGTCAAGTCGTTTTTTAAAAAAATTCAAAAAATCATTTTTAAACATTCAAAAGGATCACCGTCCCGATCAAGCAATCACTTGAATCGGGATAACTCGTCTTGCTTTTCTTTAGTTCTCGCATTCATCGACTTCTTTTCGTTTCAATGTCCGTCTTTTGCGAAGGCGGCGCCAAAGGAAAACGGCGCCTGCGAGAAGAATGGCGGTGACAGCGAAAATGACAGCAACATAGAGAGAGGTGCGGTCGAACTTGCCGGTCTCAATGCTGTAGTCCTCGGCGACTGCAGCGGCAACAGGACTGTCACTGACATCAAGCAGAAGGCTTTCGCAGGCGGCAAAGGCATCGTAGCCGATCCTCTCCACGCTTGCGGGGATATACAGCCTGCCAAGGCGCAGACATCCGTAAAACGCCTGATCGTCAATCACCCTGAGCGTGTCGGGGAGAGTGATCTTCTCAAGACGCACACAACCCGAAAACGCGCCTCGACCGATCGACTCGAGATTACTTGAGAGAACGACCGTCTTCAGCTTCGGTGAATTGGCAAAGGCATCCTCGCCTATCACGGTGACGCTGTCGGGAATGATCACCTTTTCAAGATTGCTGTAATGACCGCCGAAGGCCTCGGCCTCGATCGCCGTAACGGGATGTCCCTCCGCGTCGGTCTCGGGAAGGGTGAGCGTTTTCTTGTCGCCGTTATAGCCCCTGACCGACACACAACCGTTTTCATCCGGCTCGCTGAAAAAGAAGCGCGCCTGCGAATTATCGGGAAAAGTGAAAAACACGAGCGCAAACACCGCCACAACGATAATGATCGCCACCGTCAGCCAGAATCTGACCCGCTTTTCGCCGTCTTTTGCGTACATATCGCACCTCATTGTCTCAAAGTATATCCCATTATAACAGGGAAAGCCGCCTTTGTAAAGTGCTTCACCCAAGTTTTCGTCATAAATTCACGCAAGGGGCAAATACTATATTCACTTTCGACGAGGAGGCAGACCATGCCCTTTCTGACTGACGATCACAAGCAAAACCAAGCCCTGGTCGAGGGGGCTATCGGCTTTGGTAAATGCTTCGACTGCAAAAAACGCGACCTTGAGCTGGGTGGCAAGGCAGCAACGCTCTATTTTCTCTCAACCCTTTCAAGCGATGCCCTCCTGGGCGACCTTGTCCACCGCTATCAGAGTATCAAAGCAATGCCCGACAGCCTGAGCGTGACCTATCTTTTCACCTACCTCGTGCCTTACGGTGACGCCTCGCCCGAAACCGATGTGGATGCTCTTGCTCGCGCGGTCCTCGCAGGCGCGTCGGCACTGCTGGTCGAGGGACTGAACACCGCCGTTATCACCGACACGCGCTTCATCCCCACGCGCACGGCTGAAGAGCCTGACAGCGACCGCGTGTTATACGGCGCGCGCGACGGCTTTACCGAGCTTCTCAAAAACAATATCGCCATGCTCCGTCGCCGCATTCGCTCCAACACGCTCGTCATCTACCGCGTCACAGTCGGCAAAGCAAGCAAAACCGACGTCGCACTCTGCTACGACGAGGCAAAAGCCGACCCCGCCTATGTCGAGAACGTCAGGAAAAAGCTTGAAAGCATCGACGTCGACTGCCTCACGGTGGGACCGCAGTCACTCGCCGAATGCCTCATCAAGCGTCATTGGTTCAACATCTTCCCGAAATTCCGCTATACCGAGCGCCCCGATACCGCCTCAGCTACCCTGATGGAAGGCAGTCTCGTCATCCTCTGCGACACGGCGCCCCAGGCGATGCTCCTGCCCACCTCGATCTTTGATTTTGCCCAGGAGAGCGACGATTACTATTTCCCGCCCCTCATCGGCAGCTATCAACGCTTCGTACGCACGCTGATCTTCTTCATCACCCTCTTTTTTGCCCCTCTCTGGTATATGCTGGTCACGCACCCCACTCTCATTCCGCCTTGGCTCGACTTCATTAAGGTGGAGGGCGATCCCGC
>CAZYFC010000177.1:0-2074 GCA_964646715.1 uncultured Lachnospiraceae bacterium | reverse complement strand
GATCCAATGGAAAACATGGGTGCTCAGCTTATCAAAGAGGTGGCGACCAAGACCAACGATGCAGCAGGCGATGGTACGACCACGGCTACGCTTCTTGCACAGGCTTTCGTTGGCGAAGGCATGAAGAATGTGGCGGCCGGTGCAAACCCGATGGTCGTGCGCAAGGGTATTGCCAAGGCTGTTGAGGCGGCCGTGACTTCTCTTCAGAAGATCTCGCAAAAGGTCAACGGCAGAGACGATATCGAACGAGTCGGCACGGTTTCTTCCTCCAGCGCTGAGATCGGTAAGCTTATCGCTGATGCCATGGAAAAGGTAACGTCCGACGGCGTTATTACGGTAGAGGAATCGAAGACGGCAGAGACCTACTGCGAAGTCGTAGAAGGTATGCAGTTTGATCGCGGATACCTCTCGCCCTACATGGCAACCGACATGGATAAAATGGAAGCAGTTATTGATGATGCGTATATCCTTATCACTGACAAAAAGATCTCCAATATCCAGGATATCCTTCCTCTGCTTGAACAGGTCGTTCAGGCCGGTAAGAAGCTCCTCATCATCGCGGAGGATGTAGAGGGTGAGGCGCTTACAACGCTGATTCTTAACAAGCTCCGCGGCACGTTTGTTTGCGTCGCCGTCAAAGCGCCCGGTTTCGGGGACAGAAGAAAGGAAATGCTTCGCGACATCGCGATCCTCACCGGCGGTGAAGTTATTACCGATGAGCTTGGCCTTGATCTGAAAGAAGCAAATCTGACTCAGCTTGGTCACGCAAGACAAGTGAAGGTCAACAAGGAAAATACCATTATCGTTGACGGTTCGGGTGATCCTGCCGCCATTAAATCGAGAGTGGCGCAGATTCGTTCCGCTATCGAGATCACTACTTCCGATTTCGACCGCGAAAAACTCCAGGAGCGCCTTGCCAAGATTGCAGGCGGTGTTGCCGTAATCAAGGTCGGTGCTGCAACTGAAGTAGAAATGAAGGAAATGAAGCTCCGTATTGAGGATGCTCTCAACGCTACCAAGGCGGCGGTTGAAGAGGGCATCGTTGCCGGCGGCGGAACCGCTTACCTTAATGTGATCGACGATGTTGCCGCTCTTCTTAAGACCACCGAAGGTGACGAAAAGATCGGCGTGCAGATCGTTCTGAAGGCTCTTGAAGCACCCGTTCGGCAGATTGCTGAAAATGCAGGTTTCGAAGGCTCTGTTGTTGTTGATAAGATCGTTCGTTCCCACAAGAAGGGGTACGGCTTTGATGCTTATAACGAAAAGTACGTTAACATGCTTGAAGTCGGTATCGTTGATCCCACGAAGGTCACGCGCTGCGCACTTCAGAATGCCGCATCCATCGCGTCTACCGTTCTTACGACTGAAGCCGTTGTTGCTGATAAGAAGGAAGAAACACCCGCGGCGCCTGCTATGCCTGCCGGCGGCATGGGCGGCATGTATTGATTCCGGAATAAAAAGTGTGACTTCTTTGACTCGACAAAGAGGTCACACTTTTTGTGGTTTTAGAAAAGAATAAAGAATAAACTGTTATTCACATGTCAAAAAAGTTGGTAGGCGCTGATGCCTTCTGTCGGCAGGGAAGGATTATATGAAATATACGCTTGGCTTTATTGGTGCGGGTAATATGGGAAGTGCGCTTGTATATGCCGCAGTCAAATCGATCGGTGCCGACAAGATCGCCGTATGCGACAAGGATGAACGAAAAACCGATATGCTGGCAAAGGGGTGTGGTGGGACGGTAACAACATCCGAAGATATCGCGCAAAATGCAGAATTTGTTATTCTTGGTGTAAAGCCCGGTGCGGTGGAGTCGATTGTCTATGAGATTGCCGGGTATCTTACACCCGAAAAGATCTTGGTTTCTATGGCGGCAGGGCTTTCGCTTCGGCAGATCGCGCGATATCTTGGCAGTGATGAACAACCCACGATCCGAATAATGCCCAATACGCCCTGTACGGTTGGCATGGGCGTGATCCAGTATGCAACAAAAAATGTTTCGCAAGAAAAGAAGGCGGCGTTTTCCCGTGTGCCGATAAGACAGTAATTTGAAGAAATTACGAAATCGGCATCT
>CAZYFC010000176.1:0-2078 GCA_964646715.1 uncultured Lachnospiraceae bacterium | reverse complement strand
TGTACGCATCGCGTCACCCTCGGCAACGAATACGCGGTTGCGGCTGTTGACGCTTCTTCCCATGATGAAATAGGCGCTCACCGCTTTTTTTCCGTCGGCACTCTTGCCGATAATAATGCCTCTGCCGTGATAGGCAAGAGAATTCAGTTCATTTTCAATGGTGGATACCTTCATTCCTGTTCTCCTTTTATGTAGACTCTGTTTTCTTTCACTTTGATCCTTCCATCACAAAACAGCTTGACCGCCTCGGGGAGGATCTTCCATTCAGCCTCTTCCATAATCCTCTTTTGGAGTGATTCGGGGGTATCGTTTTCCTCGACCCTGACCGCTTTCTGCAACACGATCGGGCCGGCATCGCATTCAGGCGTCACGATATGCACGGTAGCACCCGACACCTTCACGCCCTTTTCAAGCGCCGCCTCGTGAACGCGCAGACCGTAATAGCCTTTTCCGCAGAACGAGGGGATCAGAGCGGGATGTACGTTCAGAATACGATTTGGAAACATTTCATACACCTGCTCGTCGATGATGGTAAGAAATCCTGCCAGCACCACGAGATCGACACCCGCTTCAACGAGCGTATCGGCAAGCGCCTTGGAATAGTCTGCAATGCTCGCGTACTCTTTACGGGCAAGCACCACGGACGCAATGCCGTTGTCGGCAGCACGCTCAAGCGCATAAACAGCAGGCTTTGAGGCAATCACGAGCGTGATCGTTCCGTTGCCGAGCTCGCCGCGCTTCTCAGCGTCTATCAGTGCCTGTAAATTCGTTCCGCCTCCCGACACGAGGACGGCGATCTTCGTTTTTTTCATCACGCAAGCACCACGCCGTCGTCACCTGCGACGATCTCTCCGATAACGTACGCATCCTCGCCATTTGCACGAAGGATCTCAAGAGCCTTCTCCGCCTCAGACGCAGAGACCACCACGCTCATACCAACGCCCATATTAAACGTATTGTACATATCGCGCTCAGGAATGCTGCCGGTCTTGGCGATAAGCTCGAAAATGGGAAGCACCTTGACGGCGGCCTTGTCGATCTTCGCTGTAAGACCTTTGGGAATCGAACGCGGGATATTTTCATAAAAACCGCCACCGGTGATATGGCTGATACCCTTGACGTCCACCCTTTCAAGGAGTGCAAGGATCGATCTCACGTAGATTCTCGTCGGCGTGAGCAAGGTCTGCGCAATACTCTTTCCGCCGAGAGACTCGGTGGGAATATAGAGTGTATCGGGATTGTGATCGATATCGAACACCTTACGCACGAGGGAGAAGCCGTTTGAGTGAACGCCGCTAGATGCAAGCGCGATCACCGCATCGCCCACCTTCATTCTCTTATTGTCAAGGATCTTGTCCTTGTCCACGATACCGACAGCGAAGCCCGCAAGGTCGTAATCCTCAGAAGGCATCATGCCGGGATGCTCGGCAGTTTCGCCCCCGATGAGTTCAGCGCCCGACTGTACACAGCCCTCGGCAACACCCCCGACGATTGAGGCGATCTTTTCGGGATAATTCTTGCCGCATGCGATATAGTCAAGGAAAAAGAGGGGTTTGGCGCCACAGCAAATGATATCGTTCACACACATAGCGACCGCGTCGATACCAATAGTATCGTGCTTATCCATGAGAATGGCCATCTTGACTTTTGTACCACAACCGTCCGTACCCGAGACGAGCACAGGATTTTTGTAGCCCGAAAGATCGAGCGAAAAGAGTCCACCAAAGCCACCGATGTCATCGGCCTTGCCGTTTACCATGGTGCGGGCGATATGTTTTTTCATGAGTTCAACAGCCTTGTAGCCTGCCGTGATATCCACACCGGCGGCTGCATAGCTATCGGATTTTGATTGGTTGTGCATCTTATAAACCTTCCTTTTCAATCGTTCGTATAGTCGTGCGGTTATTCCTTACCGGACCAGCAATAGGTGCAAAGCTTGCAGGGCTCAACGCCGATCGCTTTGATAATGCCCTCCAGCGACTGGAATTCCAGCGATGCAAAGTGCATCTTTTCACAGATCGCAGAGCGAAGCGCCTTGCCGCGTGTGCTTGAAGAATCGCTGTATTCCTCGATATGCT
>CAZYFC010000175.1:0-2130 GCA_964646715.1 uncultured Lachnospiraceae bacterium | reverse complement strand
CACGCCCATGAGGAAGGGCTTCGTCCGACAAAAACGCCTCCTCGGCTTCGCTTGACAGATCGCAAAGCGCCTCTGTGACGGCAAAGTCAAACATTTTTTCCGAAAGGAGCGCTGCAGAGGGTGTGTCGGTGGCAATGCCGTCAGCTTTTGTGAGAAGAAGCGGCACGCGTTTCGTAACGGCGGCAAGCTCCTTCACTCTGTGCATGACGTCAGCACCCGCGCGGTCGATCTTATTGACGAACACAAGGCAGGGAAGCCCTGCGGCGTCAAGCGCCTTCAGGATGCTTTCGGTATGCGCGCGCACGCCTTCCACGGCACAGACGAGCAGAACGGCGTAGTCAAGGGCGGCAAGCGAGCGCTCGACCTCGCCCGCAAAGTCAACGTGTCCCGGTGTGTCGATCAGGTTGATCGTAACGCCGTTATATTGGCAGGAGGCGGTGGCGGTGCGTACCGAAATACCGCGTTTTCTTTCAACGGCAAGACTGTCAGTCGCCGTAGTGCCCGCATCAACGCTGCCCGCCGTGCGAAGCACGCCCGTTTTATAAAGCATCTCCTCGGTCAGGGTGGTTTTGCCCGAGTCTACGTGGGCGAGAATACCAATGTTGTGAAGCATACGCCGCCTCCTTTTCTTACTGCTTATAAGACCGAGTATAGCACAGTCTGAGAGGCAAGTCAAGAAAGAGGGTGCTGTTTTGATTTTTTTACGGTAAAATACCGAAAAGTGCAGACGAAAGGGACAAAAAATCTACCGTGGGACGCTTGTCAAACGCGGCAGGGTGTGCTACAATGATACTGTCCTTCGGGCGAAGCCGCTCGGACAATACGAACAAGGAAGGTTCTGTTATGAAAGCAGTCATCACCGTTACGGGCAAGGATACCATGGGTATCATCTCTAAAGTCAGCGCCGAGTGCGCTTCCTGCGCTGCCAATATTCTCGATATCACTCAGACCGTTCTCAGCGATTATTTCGTTATGATCATGCTGGTCAATATCGACGAACTGACGATGGACTTCAACGGCTTCGTTGACCGCCTCGCCGCGTTGGGTAAAAACGAGGGGCTTGACATCCACACCATGCACGAGGATATTTTTAATACGATGCACAGAATTTAAGGCTCCGGCGTGAAACAGATGTTTTTCACGCGCCTTTTGCGGCGTTCGCTTTCTGAACGGAAGCGATTCTGCCAAAGAGAAAGCCTACCTCAAAGGCCCCGAAGCCAAAATCCCCAAGAAAGGAAGCTTTCGTTGTCACGAAAGCCATGACTGACCGATATGACGATGCTGAATACCTCCGACATTCTGGAGACCATCAATATGATACGCGAGGAGAATCTTGATGTCCGTACCATCACAATGGGCATCTCTCTCTTCGACTGCGTCAGCGAGGATGAAAACCGTCTTTGCGAGAAGATCTACGATAAGATCACGCTTTCGGCAAAGGATCTTGTGAAAACAGGCGAGGATATCGAGAAGACCTACGGCATCCCGATCGTCAATAAGCGCGTATCGGTCACGCCGATCTCACTTGTCGGCGGCGCGCTCTCTTCCGAGGGCTATATCAAGGTGGCAAAGGCACTTCAAAGAGCTGCCGACACACTTGGAATCAACTTCATAGGCGGCTTTTCCGCGCTTGTGCAGAAGGGCATGACGAAGGGTGCGGAAAATCTCATCGCCGCCATTCCCGATGCTCTTGCCGAAACACAGCTCGTCTGCTCATCGGTCAACGTGGCAAGCACGAAGGCAGGCATCAACATGGACGCCATCGCGCTGATGGGCAAAACCATCAAGCGCGCGGCGTATCTGACCCGCGATAACAATTCGATCGGATGCGCGAAGCTGGTGGTATTCGCCAACGCCCCCGAGGACAATCCCTTCATGGCGGGTGCGTTCCACGGCATCGGGGAGCCCGAGCGCGTGATCAACGTCGGCGTTTCGGGCCCCGGAGTGGTTGCTTCAGCGATCAAGCGTGCGGGCGATTGCTCGCTCTCGGCGCTTGCCGACCTTATCAAGAAGACGGCGTTCAAGATCACGCGCGTCGGTCAGCTCGTGGCAATGGAGGCCTCAAAGCGGCTTGACCTGCCGTTCGGCATCATCGACCTGTCGCTTGCCCCCACGCCTGCCGTCGGTGAC
>CAZYFC010000174.1:0-2135 GCA_964646715.1 uncultured Lachnospiraceae bacterium | reverse complement strand
CGTTTCTGTCCTGCTCGGGAGTGGGCATCATGCCGCCGCCGTAGAAGCGACCGTTCATCGTGGGTGCGATCCACACCTTTTTATAGTGGTACTCCTTGCCATCGACGATCACAGTGGCGTTTGCGGGCTTGAAATGGAACAGGAGCCCTTTGATGGCAATCAAGGTATAGTTGACGGGCTTATCGGATTTCTTCTTGAGCTCGTCGCCGACCTCACAGCAGTATCCGTCGATACCGAAGCCGACGTTGTTCAGAAAGCGGTAGGTCTTGCCCTTGACCTCAACAAGAGGAAGGTCGGTAATATAAGGCGTCAGGCTGATCGGCTTGCTTTGGTCGGGACAGCAAAGATCGTGCAGAAAATCATTGCCCGTACCCGTGGCGTAGTAAAGGATCTCGCAGGGATAAGTAATGCCCTCGGTGTCGTTGACAAAACGGTTGATCGTTCCGTCGCCTCCACAGAGAACGATCTTGTCCTCTTCGGTGAGGGGGGCGAAAAATGCGGCGTACTCGCCGACCTTCGTAATGTCGGTGAAAACAGCATCTTCGCCGTAGAGTGCGCTAAGTGTTTCGATAACGGTTTGGGTTTGACAGTTACCGGACATGGGGTTATACAAAACGTAATATTTCATAGATGCCTTCTCCTTTGTGGGAAAGTAATACGCTTCCGATGTTCTTTATCTTACAATCGAATGATAGCATTCTTTCCTAAACTTAATCTTAACTTTTCGTGATTTTTTTCTTCTTTTCGACCGAGTGCGGCAGTTTTTTATATAGAACGACCTGTTTTGGGAGGCAAGACCACTTGACAAAGTCGTGTTTCTGTGCTATATATTAGGTACAGACTGTTTGAAACGGACACGTCCTTTATCTTGCGGAGTCATCAGAGAGCGGCGGTAGCTGAAAAGCCGTGACGATGGGGTAAAGGGTACCACCGCTTTCTTTGCGACAACGAAATACCAATGAGTGAAAGCTCGGGTGGAACCGTGCGGATCTTGTTTATCCACACCCCGAACAAGCGATTGTTCGGGGTGTTTTTTCGTTATTGATCAAAACTAACTATAGAGGTGAAAACAATGAAAATCTTTCTGAGTGACAACGAATTTGTTACCGAAAACGCCGTAACGGCGTACGACGCCATTAAGGAGGCGGGGCTTATGACGCGAGACGTCATCGCCGCTTCTCTCGACGGTGTGACGGTGGCTCTGACGGCACCGATCAGCGAGGGATGCCGTCTTGCACCTTTGACCTTTGCCGACAAGGAGGGCAAGGGCGTGTTCAACCACACAGCGTCCCATATCCTTGCACAGGCTGTCAAGCGTCTTTATCCGGACGCCAAGCTGACCATCGGTCCTTCTGTTGAGGACGGCTTCTATTACGATGTGGATTCCGAGACGCCCTTCACGCGCGAAGCGCTTGACAAGCTCGAGGGCGAGATGAAGAAGATCGTGAAGGAGAACCTTCTGATCGAGCGCTTTACGCTTCCTCGCGACGAGGCTGTCAGGCTGATGGAAGAGAAGAACGAGCCCTACAAGGTGCTTCTCATTGCGAGGATCCCCGAGGACTCGGACATCTCCTTCTACCGTCAGGGTGAATTCGTCGACCTCTGTGCAGGTCCCCATCTTTTCTCGACCGGTGCTGTCAAGGCCTTTAAGCTGACGCAGTGTACCGGTGCTTATTGGGAAGGCAAAAGCGAAAATAAGATGCTCCAGAGGATCTACGGTGTGGCATTTCCCTCAAAGGACGCTCTGAACGCGCACCTCGTCATGCTTGAAGAAGCAAGAAAACGCGACCACAACAAGATCGGACGTGAGCTTGAGCTCTTTACGACCTCCGAGCTGATCGGTCAGGGTCTACCCATCATGCTCCCCAAGGGCGCACGCATGATCCAGACGCTTCAGCGCTTCGTTGAAGACGAAGAACAGAAGCGGGGCTGGCTGCTCACCAAGACGCCCTTCATGGCGAAGAGCGATCTTTATAAGGTGTCGGGCCACTGGGATCACTATCTTGACGGCATGTTCGTTCTCGGCGATCCCGAAAAGGATAAAGAGGTCTTTGCTCTCCGTCCCATGACCTGCCCCTTCCAGTACCAGGCGTACCTTACGAAGGGCCGTTCCTACCGTGATCTGCCCCTTCGCT
>CAZYFC010000173.1:0-2209 GCA_964646715.1 uncultured Lachnospiraceae bacterium | reverse complement strand
GGTTGCACCGGACGATCCGCTCGTGCTTGGATGCGTGGACGCGCTTGAGGAGAAGGGCATTGCTTGCTTCGGCCCTCGGCAAAACGCCGCGATCATTGAGGGCAGTAAGGTCTTCTCAAAGAACCTGATGAAAAAGTATGGCATTCCCACGGCGGCTTATGAGGTTTTTGACGATATGGTGAAGGCGCTTGCCTATCTCGATACCGCGCCCGTTCCCACCGTTATCAAGGCGGACGGACTTGCGCTTGGCAAGGGCGTTATCATCGCTATGACGCGCGAGGAAGCCAAGGATGCCGTTAAGAGCATGATGGCCGATAAGGTGTTTGGTGCAAGCGGCGATCACATTGTGATCGAGGAGTTTCTCACAGGCCCCGAGGTCTCCGTGCTTGCCTTTACCGACGGCAAGACGCTTGTGCCGATGATCTCGTCTATGGATCACAAGCGGGCAGGGGATAACGATACCGGTCTCAATACCGGCGGTATGGGCACGGTAGCGCCCAACCCCTATTACACAGAAGCGGTTGCCGAAAGATGTATGAAGGAGATATTCCTTCCCACGGTGAATGCTATGAACGCCGAGGGGCGCACTTTCAAGGGCTGTCTCTATTTCGGACTTATGTTGACCGAAAGCGGCCCTAAGGTGATCGAATACAATTGCCGCTTCGGTGACCCTGAAACGCAGGTCGTGCTTCCTCTTCTTGAAAGTGACCTTCTGACTGTAATGAAAGCTGTTACCGAGGAAAGGCTTTCCGAAATCGATGTATCCTTTGCGAAGAAGCATGCTTGCTGTGTGATCATGGCTTCAAACGGTTATCCCACTGCCTATGAAAAAGGCTATGAGATCACGATTCCCGAAGAAGCGTCCTCAGCTGTCTTCGTTGCGGGTGCCGCCCTCAAGGACGGCAAGCTCGTAACGAATGGTGGCAGAGTGCTTGGCGTAACGGCTATCGCCGATACCCTTGAAAAGGCGATAACTGCTTCATACGGCATTGTTGAAACGGTGTCCTTCGGTAATGCGTTCTATCGACGCGATATCGGCAAATCTGCGTTGGATGCCGCAAAGAATCTGAAATGAAAAGCAACATAGCATAACAATATAGTTGAAATCGATCAAATAAAAAAGATTCATACAAAAAAAGGAAAGGAACCCGACATGGTCTTTAGAATTTTTGTTGAGAAAAGAGAAGGACTAGCCAACGAGGCGAATGCACTTCTTTCCGAATTAAACAATCTGCTCGGCATCAGCAGTCTCAGATCTGTGCGTCTTTTCAACCGTTACGACGTTGAGAACATTACAGAAGAGCTTTTTTCCGATGCAGTGCACTCGGTCTTTTCAGAGCCTCAGCTTGACATTGTCACCACCGAGCTGCCCTGCGAGGGCGATGCTGTGTTTGCCGTAGAATATCTGCCCGGTCAGTTTGATCAGCGTGCAGACTCTGCCGCACAGTGCATCCAGATCATCTCCTGCGGCGAGCGTCCCACAATCCGCACGGCGCGCGTCTATGTTCTTGAAGGAAGCATTTCCTTTGACGAGCTTGCCGAGATCAAAAAGTATGTGATCAACCCCGTAGAGGCAAGAGAAGCTTCACTTGCGCTTCCCGATACGCTTACCGCCGAGTACGATATCCCTACCGAGGTGGCAACGCTTGTCGGCTTTACAACGCTTGACGACGAGGGGCTTGACGCCTTCGTCAAGAACTACGGTCTTGCCATGGACCTTGACGATATCCGCTTCTGTCGCGATTATTTTCTCACCGAGAAGAGAGATCCCACCATCACCGAGATCCGCATGATCGACACCTATTGGTCGGATCACTGCCGTCATACCACCTTCCTGACAACGATCGATAAAGTCACCTTCGAGGACAAGCTCCTGGAAGAAACCTACAATGAATATCTTGCAACCCGTGAGGCGCTCGGCAGAACAAAGCCGCAGAATCTCATGGATATCGCCACTCTTGCCGTGCGTTATCTCAAAAAGCACGGTTATCTTGACAAACTCGACGAATCCGAAGAGATCAACGCCTGCACGGTCAGGATGGATGTGGAGGTCGACGGCGTGAAGGAACCGTGGCTTCTCCTTTTCAAGAACGAAACCCACAACCATCCCACCGAGATCGAACCCTTCGGCGGCGCAGCGACCTGCATTGGCGGCGCGATTCGCGACCCGCTTTCGGGCAGATCCTACGTCTACGCTGCTATGCGCGTA
>CAZYFC010000172.1:0-2321 GCA_964646715.1 uncultured Lachnospiraceae bacterium | reverse complement strand
CGGCCGCAAAAAAAATACGGTCCACCTGCTCCTGCGTGTATAAGGCAAAACGCCTCTGCGCCCTTCTAACGCGAGCGATCGCCTCTTCAAGCTTCTCAACGCCGTCCACGACAGCATAATCTTTTTCCATATGCGAATCTCCTGTATTTATTCAAAGGTTTTGTTCGATCAAAAAAGCGTGCAACATTCTTCGTTAAAATTATAACATACTTTTGCGATAAATGCAACAGTCTTTAAATACCCGATTTAACGAACATGCACAAATATGACGGCGCTGGTTTGTGCATTATATACAGCGCCCTCTCAAAATGAGAAAAAACTTGTTTTGAACAAGGCTTCTAAGAAGGATCAGAAATCGACCTTGTCCGGATCAAAGCCCGAACCGCCGAAATATGGCATCGAGTCGATCATAGACATATCTTCGTCCGATATTTCGAAATCAAAGATCTTCATATTCTCTTCAATTCTGGAAGGCGTGACGGATTTGGCGAGCGGCAGATATCCGTGCTGAAGTACCCAGCGCAAGCAGAGCTGCGCGGTCGAGACAGCGTATTTTTCGGCAATCTGCATGAGTGTCTCGTTTTTAAGCATCCGTCCCGTGCCGAGGGGGCTCCACGCCTCGATCAACATGCCCTGCTCTTTCGAAGCATTAACCGTTTCAGGCTGAAGCATACCGGGGTGTATCTCGATCTGATTGACCATCGGTACGATCTCACATTCGGCAAGAAGTGGTTTTAAGTGATGCGGCATAAAATTTGAGATACCAATTGCGCGGATTCTGCCTTCCTTGTAGAGCTTCTCAAAGGCCTTCCATGTGCCGATGTTCAGCTCCTGCCAATTATCGAAGCGGTGCGGCGTAGCAGGCCAATGAATTAAGTAAAGGTCGATATATTCGGTACCAAGATTTCTAAGGGAACATTCGAATGCACGAAGCGTTGTTTCATAGCCTCTTTCGTCATTCCAGAGCTTTGTCGTTAGAAAGATCTCTTCTCTCGGTACGCCGCTTTCCCGAATGCCTCTTCCTACGTCAGGCTCATTTCCGTACTGTGCAGCAGTATCGATATGTCGGTAACCGGAGAGAAGCGCGTGCTTAACCGAGTTGGCGGCATCATCGGGAGAGGACTGCCAGGTACCAAAGCCAAGGCATGGAATCTTAACACCGTTAGAAAGCTCAAAGCAATCAGTGACTTTTTTCATGTGTGATCTCCTTTGTATTTGATTTTTTATATATGATAAATGAAACGATAGAAACAGCAAGCGTCAGGGCGAGCGCAATGCAAAAGAAAGGCGAGGACGGATCGGAAAGACTTTTTCCGAGCAGTGTGGTACTGATCATCGAAGGGAGTGACCCCAAAGTTGCGGAAAAAAGATAAGCATGAAAGGGGATCTTTGATCTCCCGCAGATGCGCCCAAATGCTTTTTCGGGAAAAAACGAAAGAGAAAAAACAAAAAGTATTTTCATGCTCCCACTCGAAACGGCATGTCGTGCGCGTCTGTAAAAACGATCCTTCACTCTTTTGTAAGTTCCAATCAGACCTCTCTTTTCTTCGACAGACATATCGATACGGCTTGTGGAAAAACGAGCTTGAAGCATTCCGATCAAATACGACAGAATGTGCAGAAGAATCATGAAGGAAAGATTGACCAGAAAAGGCAGAAGACGTCCTGAAAAGATCCGTCCACACATAGCATAGAAAAAGACCGATGGTATGAAAGGGATAAAAGCTCTGAAAACCGAAAAAGCCAGCATAAGAAGCCAGGCAAGCGCGAGATGATCAACGGAGAAAACCTCGATCTTCTGCAGGATCGTATTATCGTAATTATATAAAAAGAACCAGGCAAGAAGGCAGACCAAAACAAAGCAGTAGGCAATTGAAATGGGGTCCTTCCGGGATATCATAGATTAATGACTCCTTTTACCTGTCGGGTAATAGTTCGGCAATAACAGTGTTGCTCACAAGAAAGCCTCGAGGCGTCAAAGAAAGACGGTCAGCAACACGTTTCATGAAGCCATGCTCAGTTAAAAATGAAATCGCGGAGGAAGCCTTCTTTTCGATATCATACCCCAAAACCTGCTTTAGATACAACAGGTCAAGACCTTCTGCCAAGCGTAAACCAAGCATGATCTCCTCCTCGATGACATCATCAGGGGAAAGAAGGTATTGCTCGCTCATGGGAGGATGTTCGCCGCATGAAAGTGCATTGATATATGCATGAAGATCACGCTTGTTGGCAAATCGGCGGTTCTGCAGGCAGGAATGAGCTGAAGGACCAAGGCCAAGATAGTCCATGCGCTTCCAATAGCGAGTATTGTTCCGGGA
>CAZYFC010000171.1:0-2324 GCA_964646715.1 uncultured Lachnospiraceae bacterium | reverse complement strand
GGGCCGGGCGCTGTTACGACAACGAGATTGCGCGTTGTCTTGATATAGTCGTTTTTGCCGTAGCCGCTGTCGCTGACGATGAGCGAGACATTCGTGGGATAATCGGCAATGGGAAAATGACGGTAAACGGGAATTTCAAGTGCTTTAAGACGTTTTTCAAAGGTCTCTGCGATCGGTTGATTTCTGAACTGCGTGATAACGACGCTACCGACGAAGAGACCGATGCTTCGAAATGCGTCGATCAGGCGCAGGACTTCCTCATCGTAGGTGATGCCAAGGTCGCCGCGACGTTTGTTCTTTTCGATGGCGTCGGCGGAAATGACGATCACGACTTCGGCGAGCTCCTTGAGTTGCAGGAGCATTTTGACCTTGCTGTCGGGCTCGAATCCCGGCAGTACGCGTGAGGCATGATTGTCGTCAAACAGCTTGCCACCAAATTCAAGATAGAGCTTGCCTCCGAATTGGTCGATTCGCGAACGGATATGCTCGGACTGCATGGAGATATACTTTTCGTTGTCAAAACCTTTTCTCATACGCTCCCCCACATTTTTTACCGCAAAAGCAGAACGGCAGATAAAACAATACCCTGTTATTGTACCACACGAAAGAGGGGAAGTCAATAAAAAAACGAAGGGAATCGCGAATTTTTATTCCGCGTTTTTCAGCGAAAATAATCCTGAGTCTTTTGGAAGGAATTGACATTTTTCTTACAGTATGGTATAATACGCAACGTACAGTTGTAAAATGCTTATTCGGAGGTGCTGCTATGGCAAGACGCGTTTTGGATGAATCGATCTATAAGACAGTCTCCTTCGTTGAGAGAAGAGAAGCCCCCGTTCTGACCTATACGGACTGCCCCTACAATGCGGCACTGACCTTCAATGCAGGCGTTGCCAAGAAGGGGGACGAATATGTGATGCTCTTCAGAAACGATTACGGTGATTATGAAAAGCAAAGGCTTGACGGTACGCATATCGGCCTTGCAAGAAGCAAAAACGGTCTTGATTGGACGGTCGATCCCGATATTCGCTTCTCGATCTCGGACGGTGAGATTCGGCGTGTTTACGACCCGCGCATCACCTTTATCGGTGAAAAAGCCATCGTATGCTGTGCTGTGGATACCCATCACGGCATTCGCGGAGGCATCGCCCTGACAGAGGATTTCAAGCATTACGAATTCATTTCTCTTTCAGCACCCGACAACCGCAACATGGTGCTTTTCCCCGAAAAGATCGGCGGAAACTACGTTCGCCTTGAACGGCCGATGCCCGTCTATTCACGCGGCGGCGATCGCTTTGACATGTGGCTTTCGGAATCGCCCGATCTCGTATATTGGGGCAAAAGCCGTCTCGTCCTCGGTGTGGAGGATGTTCCTTATGCCAACGACAAGATCGGTCCGGGCGCGCCTCCCTTGAAGACGCCTGAGGGCTGGCTCGTTCTTTTTCACGCCGTCGACCGCGATGACAGTCGCGGCAAAAACGGGTGGGAGAGTAGGTGGCAAAAGAGGTATACGATCGGTGCGGCGCTTCTTGAGCTTGCCGATCCCTCCAAAGTGATCGGCGTTTCGGCGTGTCCCGTCATGGTTCCCGAAGCCAAAGACGAAACGACCGAGGGCTTTCGCACCAACGTCCTCTTCCCCTGCAGTGCGCTTCTTGAAGAGGACGGTAAAACCGTGCGGATCTATTACGGCGCCGCCGATACCGTGGTGAAAACGGCAACGGCTCCGCTTGACGAGCTGATTGCGCTATGTAAGCGAAATTGTAGGAAACGATGAACTGTCTTGCTACACAATATAGATTTTATAGAAACGAGATTTGAACGATACTATGGAAATAAAACGCATTGAAAACGCGGTCTTCGACGAAGAACGCGCCTTGTACAATTTACAAAACGCCGTCGTCAGCGATTGCCGCTTTGAAGGCCCTCGCGACGGAGAGTCGGCCCTCAAGGAGGCGTCGCACGTTGAGGTGAGAAACTGCTCCTTCTCGCTGCGCTATCCCTTCTGGCATACCAAGCACTTCCTTTTGACGGGCTCTTCGCTTGATGAGTTTACCCGCGCACCGATCTGGTACGCCGAGGACGGCGTGGTCGACTCCTGCAGGATCAAGGGTGTAAAGTGCTTGCGTGAGTGTGACCGTATGACCGTGAAGAACTCTACCGTCCAATCCCCCGAATTCGGTTGGCGCTGTCGCGGTGTGACGATCGAAAACAGCTCGATCGAATCGGAATATTTTCTCTTTGAATGTCGCGACGTGACGGTTACCGATCTTCGCATGAAGGGCAAGTATTCCTTTCAATACATAGAGAACATGGTCATCCGCGAT
>CAZYFC010000170.1:0-2359 GCA_964646715.1 uncultured Lachnospiraceae bacterium | reverse complement strand
TGTGCATTTCAAAGAACCGGCAATCTCTCTTTTTTATTTAACCGGAGATCGTCGCCCACGGCGTCCATATATACCTCGGGGGGCATAATGGCGAGATCCTTGAAGAAAACACCGTTCAGATTGTAATCGTAATTCTGTCCCGTGTGGGCAAGAACCGTATCAAAATAGAGGCGGCACTTGTTGATCACGGCGGCAAGACGGATGATCTCGGGGCGCGTGCCCACAATGATCAAAAGCTTGATCTTGCCGTTATTCTTAAAGGAAATATCCGAATAATCAAGTTTCATCTGTCGTTACACCTCTTCGTAAAACGTATCGGGATGCGCGGCATCAAAGGGCTCGTTAGCCCAGATCAGCGTGACGAGATCGTCGGTCGCAGAAAGATTGGTAATCTCGTGCGTGTAGCCGGGGGGCATATGAAGCGTCTCGATCTGTTCGCCGCTCACCTCAAAGGACAGCACCTCGTCGCAGTCTATCCTTCTCATGCGGATCAGCCCTTTACCCGAAACGACGGTAAAAAGCTCCCATTTCGTGTGATGCCAATGCTTGCCCTTCGTCACACCCGGCTTCGTGATGTTCACACTGAACTGCCCCGCCGCAGGCGTCTTCATAAGCTCGGTAAACGAGCCCCGTTCATCGCGCTTGGTATCGGGCGTGAAGGCGATCCTCTCCCGCGGCAGATAGGAGAGATAGGTCGAATAAAGCTTTTTGGCAAAGCTGCCGTCAACGATCTCGGGCATCATAAGCGTCCTTGGCTGATCGCGGAAGGCTTCGAGAAGCAAGACGATCTCACCGAGCGTCACCCGATGCGTGGTCGGTGCGGCACAAAATCTGCCGCCTTCGGTAAGGACTGTCTTCAAGCCCTCAAATTCACAGCGATGCTCCTTACCCGAAAGGGCTGACAGCATCTCCTCTACGAGATCGTCGATATAGAGAAGCTCAAGCAGAACCGAAGGGTCGTTTACCGTAATGGGCAGCCCTCTTGCAATATTGTGACAGAAGGTCGCCACTGCGCTGTTATAATTCGGTCGGCAGAACTTGCCGAAGAGATTGGGGAAGCGGTAGACAAGCACCTTTGCGCCCGTCCTTTCGCCGTAGGCGAAGAAAAGCTCTTCGCCCGCCTTCTTGCTTTCGGCGTAGGGCGAACCTGCGTAGCGGCCCACTAAGGTAGCCTGTATCGAGCTTGACAGCATAATGGGGCAGGTATTGCCCTTCTCTTCAAGAATGCCGAGAAGCTCGGAAGAGAAGCCTGCGTTGCCCGCCATAAAGTCCTCCGCCTTATCGGGACGGTTGACGCCTGCCAGATGAAAAACGAAATCCGCCTTTTCG
This sequence comes from uncultured Lachnospiraceae bacterium, assembly GCA_964646715.1. Classification (GTDB taxonomy): domain Bacteria; phylum Bacillota; class Clostridia; order Oscillospirales; family CAG-272; genus RGIG1993. The sequence goes on along the minus strand of CAZYFC010000170.1, from coordinate 1,030 downwards.
CAAGCCTCTTCAAGAAGAGCCTTCGGGGAATCGAGATCGTAAAGATAGAGCTCGTCGACCGAAAGGTCGGGATGGGTACGGTCTTTTCCAAACCGAATAGCCTCAAGAGCAGCCGTCAGGTTTTTGCCAACGAATCCCTTGGCACCTGTAATGAGGATCTTCATACGGTGCACCCGAGAAGCGAGAGCTGTTCTCTCACGTAGTCGGTGGTGAGGAGCTTTTCCACCGTACCGTCCACGTCAAGACGGTTGGTGTTGTGGCTTGTATACGCCTCGTCTGCCATGGTATGCACCTCTCCGCTTACCACGAATTTATCGTAATTGAGATCGCGACTGTCAGCGGCGACGCGGAAATACTTGCCCATATCCTCAGCGCGCAGGCGCTCCTCGCGCGTCATAAGCGTCTCAAAGAGCTTTTCGCCGTGGCGCGTACCGATGATCTGCGTACCGGTCTTGCCGAAAAGCTTCTGCACGGCAAGTGCCAGCGTCTCAATGGTGGAGGCATCGGCTTTCTGAATGAAGAGATCCCCCGGATTTGCGTTTTCAAAGGCAAACTGCACCAGGCAGACCGCTTCATCGAGATTCATGAGGAATCTCGTCATATTCGGATCGGTAATGGTGATCGGCTTGCCTGCCTTGATCTGATCGATAAAGAGCGGAATGACCGAGCCGCGCGAGCACATAACATTGCCGTAACGCGTACAGGAGATGACCGTATTGCCTCTCTCGGCGGCTACGCGCGCATTCGCATAGATAACGTGCTCCATCATTGCCTTGGAAATACCCATGGCGTTGATGGGATAGGCGGCTTTGTCGGTCGAAAGACAGACGACACGCTTTACCTTCGCCTCTATCGCGGCGTGAAGCATGTTATCGGTACCGATGATGTTGGTACGAACCGCCTCCATCGGGAAGAACTCGCAGGAGGGCACCTGCTTCAGAGCGGCGGCGTGGAAGATGTAATCCACGCCGTACATCGCGTCGCGGATCGAGGCAAGCTCACGCACATCACCGATATAGAAGCGCACCTT
>CAZYFC010000169.1:0-2468 GCA_964646715.1 uncultured Lachnospiraceae bacterium | reverse complement strand
CTTTGACGCGCTTTAAACGGTCAAGACCTCTCTTGACGTGATGACGCCCATGCTCGCCACCATGACGACCTGTCAGGATAATATGAAAAAGGCCGCCCAAAAGGGCTTTATCAACGCCACCGACCTTGCCGATTATCTCGTGAAGAAGGGCATGCCCTTCCGCTCGGCATACAAGATCGCGGGCTCTCTCGTGGCAACATGTCTTGCCGAGGGCAAGGTCTTGGAGGAATTGCCGCTGTCTTGCTACCGCGCGTCAAGCGATCTTTTTGAAGAGGATCTCTACCGCGAGATCGCGCTTGAGACCTGCGTGGAAAAGCGCATCTCCGAGGGCGGCACATCCCCCGATTCGGTGGATAAGCAGATCATGCTTGTGAAGGAATATCTGATACAATGACTAAAGTTTTTATTGACGGAAGCGCAGGCACGACGGGGCTTCGCATTTACGAGCGTCTTGCCGCAAGAAAAGAGCTTTCGCTCATTACGCTTTCCGAAGAGAAAAGAAAAGATACCGAGGCAAGACGTGACGCCTTGAACGAAGCAGACGTTGCGTTTCTCTGCCTGCCCGACGCCGCCGCAAGGGAGGCGATCGGTCTGGTGGAAAACGACCGCACGGTTGTTATCGACACCTCGACGGCACACAGAACACAGGCGGGCTGGACCTATGGCTTTCCCGAGCTTTCGATCGGAAGAGAGGCAATCAGAAGCGCTAAGCGTATTGCCAATCCCGGCTGCCACGCAAGCGGCTTTCTTGCGCTCGTTGAGCCGCTTGTAGCATCGGGACTTCTCGATAAAAGCGAAGCGCTCAGCGCGTTTTCGATCACGGGCTACTCGGGGGGCGGCAAAAAAATGATCGCCGAATACGAGAACGCCTCGCGTAGCGCGCTTCTTGACGCGCCGAGGCAGTACGGCCTCACCCAACAGCATAAGCATCTGAAGGAGATGGCGACGATCGCAGGACTTGAGCTTCTGCCCCTTTTCTCGCCGATCGTTGCGCCCTTCTACAGCGGCATGGAGGTCTCGGTGCCGCTCTTTACCCATCAGCTGAACTGTGAAAAGACGAAGGCGCTTGCCGAAGTCGCCGCCCTCTATCAGAAGACCTTCTGCGGGCCTGTCGTGCGGTTTAATTTCACGGCAGACGAAGAGGGCTTCCTCTCAGCGGGGAGGTTTTCCGGTAAGGATTCGATGGAGATAGCGCTCTTCGGCAACGAGGAGAGGCTGCTTCTCGTCTCGCGCTTTGACAATCTCGGCAAGGGTGCATCGGGCGCCGCCATTCAGAACATGAATCTCGTTCTCGGCCTTGACGAGACGGCGGGACTCGTTCTGGAATGATATTCAGACTACAACGACTAAAAAGGATAGCGATATGAAGGACATCAAATACATAGAAGGCGGCGTGACCGCTGCAAGCGGCTTCAAGGCGAACGGCGTTCATTGCGGCATCCGCAAGAATCGCACCAAGCGCGATCTTGCCCTGATCGTCAGCGATACCCTCGCCTCAGCAGCCTCTGTCTATACCACCAACCTCGTGAAGGGGGCGCCTCTTCTCGTCACGAAGGCGCATCTTCAGAACGGCAAGGCGCAGGCGATCGTCTGCAACAGCGGCAACGCCAACACTTGCAACGAGGACGGCATTGAAATTGCCGAAAAAATGAGCGTACTGACGGCTGAAGCGCTCGGCATCTCACCTGACGACGTTGTGGTGGCTTCGACCGGCGTGATCGGTCAGCCGCTTGATATAACGCCGATCGCAGGTGGCATGGCATCTCTCGTTGCAGGGCTTTCCGTAACAGGTAGCTCCGCGGCATCTGAAGGGATCATGACCACCGACACCGTAAAAAAAGAGGTGGCAGTCGAATTTACTCTCGGTGGCAAAACCTGCCGTATCGGAGGTATTGCCAAGGGCAGCGGCATGATCCACCCCAATATGGCAACGATGCTCGTCTTTATCACCACCGACGTTGCCATCACTCACACAATGCTGCAAAAAGCACTTTCTGCCGATATTGTCAATACCTTCAATATGGTCTCGGTTGATGGCGATACCTCGACGAACGACATGGTGACAGTCCTTGCGAACGGCATGGCTGAAAATGCCGAGATCAGCGAGGAGGGCGAGGACTTTACCCTCTTTATGAAAGCGCTCAACTCTGTTACGGTTTTTCTTTGCCGTATGATCGCAGGAGATGGCGAGGGCGCGACGAAGCTCCTCGAATGCGCGGTAACGGGTGCCGCCGATGAGGCAACTGCCAAGACGGTTGCCAAGAGCGTGATCTGCTCAAGCCTTCTCAAGGCGGCGATGTTCGGTGCGGATGCCAACTGGGGCAGAGTGCTTTGCGCCATCGGCTATTCCGGCGCTGAGGTTGACGTGACGAAGATCGGCGTGGCCTTTGCAAGTGCCAAGGGCGAGATCACCGTCTGTGAAAAGGGGGCGGGCGTCAGCTTCTCGGAGGAGATCGCCAAGGAGATCC
>CAZYFC010000168.1:0-2495 GCA_964646715.1 uncultured Lachnospiraceae bacterium | reverse complement strand
CTTGTTCCCGAGGAATGGGGCGGCGATACGGTATGCGTTCCCGTTTCCGCTTTAACCGGCATGGGTATTGAAGATCTTCTTGAAAACGTGCTTCTTATTGCCGAGATGAAACAGCTTCGTGCTAATCCCGCAAGACGCGCCAGCGGTATCGTTATTGAGGCACGCCTTGACAGAGGTAAGGGATCTGTTGCTACCATACTCGTGCAGAACGGTACGCTTCACGCAGGTGACGTCGTAATTGCCGGTAATGCTGTCGGCCGTGTCAGAGCTATGACTGATGAAAACGGCAGAAGCCTCAAGGTTGCCGGTCCTTCCGTTCCCGTAGAGATCACCGGTCTTTCCGATGTTCCGACTTCCGGCGACGAATTCAATGCCGTTGAGGACGAAAGAATGGCAAGGGAGCTTGCCGAACGCCGTAAGGCGGAAAGCCATCAGGCAGAGCTTAACGCTAATGCCAAGGTGTCTCTCGACGATCTTTTTGCACAGATCAAGGACGGCGTTAAGGATCTTAATATCATTGTTAAGGCTGATGTCGTTGGTTCGGCAGAGGCGGTCAAGAGCTCGCTTGTCAAGCTGACAAATGAAGAGGTCAAGGTAAACGTCATTCACTGCGCTGCAGGCGGCATTACCGAGGGCGACGTTACCTTTGCTTCTGCCTCAAACGCTATTATCGTGGGCTTCAATGTCCGTCCCGACAAGAACGCGATCGATAGAGCGGAGCTTCTCAAGGTAGATGTTCGCACCTATCGCGTTATTTACGAGTGTATTGATGAGATTACCGCCGCTATGAAGGGCATGCTTGCGCCTGTCTATAAAGAGCAGATTCTCGGTCATGCACAGGTTCGCCAAACGATCCGTGTTCCCGGTGTTGGTACAATCGCAGGCTCTTACGTTCAGGATGGTAAGATCACAAGAAATGCACTTATTCGTGTCGTTCGTGATGGCGTCGTGATCTTTGAGGATAAGATCTCCTCTTTGAAGAGATTCAAGGATGACGTGAAAGAGGTTGCTACCGGGTACGAATGCGGTGTCGGTCTTGAGAAATTCAACGATATCAAAGAAAACGACATTCTCGAAGCTTTTGAGATGGTCGAAGTGAAGTAATCTATTCCTAAAAGCTGTTGCAGCCCGTATACTGCAGCAGCTTTTTTAGAATGTTTTCCTTATAAGGACGGATGAGGTTTTTACTATGACACATGACTTTTTACCGTTAACGAAACAGGAAGCCGATGGACTCGGATGGGGTACGCCCGATTTCGTATACGTTACCGGCGACGCATACGTTGATCATCCTTCATTCGGCGTTTCGATCATTTCCCGTATCCTCGACGAGGCCGGATTCCGCGTTGCCATTTTGTCACAGCCGGACTATAAGTCCTGCGAAGACTTTAAGCGTTTCGGACGACCGCGCCTTGGATTCCTTGTAACATCAGGAAACATCGACTCCATGGTGGCGCATTATACTGTTTCGAAGAAAAGGCGGAATAACGATTATTATTCTCCCGGAGGTGCTGCGGGTAAGCGTCCCGACCGTGCAGTGATCGTCTACTGTAACCGCATCCGAGAGGCATTCGGAGACGTGCCGATCATTATTGGTGGACTTGAAGCATCGCTTCGCCGTTTCGCACATTACGACTATTGGGATGATAAGGTACGTCGCAGTATTCTTGTTGATTCTAAGGCAGACATTCTCTCTTACGGGATGGGCGAGAAATCGATTCTGACTCTTGCAAGATTGCTTGACAAGGGCGTTCCCATCCGCAAGATCCATGACGTCAAGGGAACTGTTTATTTAACCACTAAGGAGGATATACTGCATTACGATGCCGTCGGTTATTTTGATTTTGATGTCATTAAAACTGACAAAAAAGCATATGCCGAGGCCTTTGCTGTGCAGTATAAAGAAAACGATCACGTCAGAGGCAAGGCCGTTGTTGAGTATTACGATAATAAAATGCTTGTCCAGAATCCGCCAATGCCGCCTTTGACAAGGGAAGAGCTCGACCGCGTCTATGCGCTTCCTTACATGCGCACTTATCACCCTTCATATGAAAAAAATGGCGGCGTTCCCGCTATTACCGAGGTTCGTTTTTCAATCACGCATAATCGCGGATGCTTCGGCGGATGTAACTTTTGCGCACTTGCATTTCATCAGGGGCGATGTGTTTCATCAAGAAGCATTGAAAGTGTCGTTAAGGAGGCTGAGATCATTGCCTCACTCCCTGATTTTAAGGGGTATATTCACGATGTAGGAGGCCCAACTGCCAATTTCCGACATCAGTCCTGTGAACGGCAGAAGGAACATGGCATGTGCGCTACTCGCAAATGTCTTGCCCCTGAACCATGTCCGCACCTCAAAGCTGACCACGGCGAATATATTGAGCTCCTGAAGCAGGTTGAGTCGGTGAGGGGGGTAAAAAAAGTCTTTATCCGCTCCGGCATTCGCTTTGATTATCTAATGTACGACCGTTCCGACGCCTTCTTCAGAAAACTTG
>CAZYFC010000167.1:0-2497 GCA_964646715.1 uncultured Lachnospiraceae bacterium | reverse complement strand
CCCACGTCGGAAGCGAGGATCGCCTTCTCGATCGGCTTCAGGGTGGTTCTGTCCCATGGCTGAATGGTAAGGGTTCTTGCATCGGTGGCCTTGATCTGAGCGATGTCGCGGATAGGCGTGGGAGAGCCGTAGTAATCCACTCTCACCTTGTCGAGAACAGAGGCGTTTGCCTTACCGACGCGCACCGTACCAAGCTCGTCTTCAAAGAACGAGACGCTCTTCTTCATTTTCTCCTCGTAGGGTTTGATATCCAATTTCATAATAGGATTTCCTTTCCGTTATATTGTCATTCAATAGGTCAACAAATTTTATCGTTTGGTCAGAAGCGTGCCGAGCTTTTCGCCATGGATCACGCGGAGAATATTGTCGGGATCGTCAAGCCCGAAAAGGCATATGGTGAGGTCGTTTTCAAGCGCGAAGGCGCTTGCCGTCGTGTCGATGACAGTAAGATGCTTTTCGAGGATCTCCTCGTAGGTGATCGCGTCGATCTTCTCAGCTGTCTTGTCAACGCGCGGGTCGGCGGTATACACGCCGTCTATATTTTTTGCAAAAAGCAGTGCATCCGCACCGATCTGTGCCGCACGCAATACCGCGCCTGTATCGGTAGAGAAATAAGGGCTTCCCGTGCCACAGCAGAAAATGACTACCTTGCCCGCGGCAAGATAGGAAAGCGCGAGATCCTTCGTATAGTATTCGGCGAAGGGCTCGATCTTAAGAGAGGACAGCACCTTGGCATCCACCCCCTCTGCGATCAGGGTATCCTGAAGCGCGATCGAGTTGATGGCGGTGGCGATCATACCCATATGATCGGCACGCGTGCGATCCATTTTGCCGCCCACACGGCCACGCCAGATGTTCCCGCCGCCGATTACCACGCTGACCTCAACACCCTCGTCTACCGCCGCCTTTATGGTCTTTGCCACGCGGCTTATGAAGGCAAAATCGAGGATGTTGTCCTCTGCCTTCATCGCCTCACCGCTGAGCTTCAAAAGAATGCGCTTGTATGCAATTGCCATAGATCCCTCTTTCACCGCGTATCACGGACTTCATGATTTATGCCGGAAAAAGCATATTTCCATACGGATATATTTTATCTCATTATCGCCTGTTTGTAAAGGGGTTTTTGCGAAGTTAGTGAATTATTTACAAAAAAGGTCGAATTCTTTTTAGCAAGATTGACCGATCAAACGCAAGTATGGGCTAAGCCCAAACCTTTATTACAAACAAAAAGAGAGAACATAACCGATATGTTCTCTCTTTTTTCTGTTAGTTGAATGAAATCGTGTCTATACCACGATGAAATCTTCGCTTCGTTCAGATGAAATCCGAGACTAACGCTGTGGCAGTTTGGAACTCGACAGCGAATTAGCCCTTGTTGACCATCTTTGCGATCTCGTCAGCAAAGTTCTCTTCTCTCTTGGCAATGCCTTCGCCCTTTTCGAAGATCACGAAGGACTTAACGGCGATCTTACCGCCAAACGCCTTGGCGCTCTGGTCGATATACTTGCCGACAGTTAGACTGTCTTCCTTAACGTAGGGCTGATCGAGGAGACAAACTCTTTCGTAGAACTTGCCGAGCTTACCGGAGAGGATCTTCTTGAGAACCTCGTCGGGCTTGGAGGCGAGCTTGGGATCGTTCTTTGCCTGAGCAACGAGAATAGCCATCTCTTCGTCGATCGCAGTCTGAGGAACATCCTTCTGTGCAATGTAAGAAGGAGGCGAGCCTGCGGCGATCTGAAGGGTGATGTTCTTAGCCATTTCAGGGAATGCGGGGTTAGCCTTAACCGCGTCGTCAACGTCATAGGCGACGATAACGCCGGTGGTGCCGAGACCGTGAATGTAGGTAGCGACCGTGCCCTCAACGATCACGAAGCGGCGGATAGAGATCTTTTCACCAATCTTGAATACCTGCTCGGTAAGGGTAGCTTCAACGGTGGTTTCGGTGCCGTTGTAGTTGCATGCCATAAGAGCGGGAAGATCAGCGGGCTTATTCGCGATAACGGTCTTGAGAAGACCCTTTACAAATTCCTGGAAGCTTGCGTTTTTAGCAACGAAGTCGGTTTCGGTGTTGACCTCGATCATTGCAGCGACCTCGCCGTCAACGAGAATGTCAACAAGACCGTCAGCGGCAATTCTGCCTTCCTTCTTAACGGCGGCGGAGAGACCCTTTTCGCGCAGGATCTTTACTGCCTCTTCCATATTACCTTCAGCCTCAACGAGAGCCTTTTTGCAGTCCATCATACCGCAGCCGGTCTTAGCGCGGAGTTCTGCAACGTCTTTTGCTGTAATCTGTGCCATGATACTATATCTCCTTTAACTTATACTTAGTTGTGTGGGGAATTATTCAGCGTCGGTAGCTTCTTCTTCGGAAACGGCGTCCTCGCCCTGCTTGCCTTCGATAACGGCGTTTGCAAGTGCGGAGGAGATGAGCTTGATCGCTCTGATAGCATCGTCGTTACCGGGGATAACGTAGTCGGCATCGTCGGGATCGCAGTTG
>CAZYFC010000166.1:0-2563 GCA_964646715.1 uncultured Lachnospiraceae bacterium | reverse complement strand
CTACGCGCGCATGTTTTTGGGGCAGATGGATAAGCCCGACCTGGACTTCATCGAGGGACTCTCCCCTGCCATTTCGATCGATCAGAAAACGACCTCGCGCAATCCGCGCTCAACCGTCGGCACGGTCACAGAGATCTACGACTATCTGCGCCTGCTCTATGCGCGCGTCGGTATTCCCCATTGCCCCGTCTGCGGCAAGGAGATCCGCCGTCAGACTGTCGACTCGATCCTCGAAAAGATCCTCACACTCCCCGAAAAGACACGTTTCATGATCGCTGCCCCAATTGTTCGCGGTAAAAAAGGCAGCTTTCAGAAGCAGTTTGAAGACGCTAAAAAAAGCGGCTTCGCGCGTGTGCGCGTCGACGGAAGTCTTTACGACCTGACCGAGACGATCGATCTTGACAAAAACCAAAAGCACACAATCGACGTCATTGTCGACCGCCTCGTCATGCGCGAAAATATCCGCGCACGACTTGCAGACTCGGTCGAAACCGCGCTGAAGCTCGCAGAGGGCAGTCTTCTTGTTATCACGCTTGGCGAGAAGGAGGAGGAGCTGTTTTTTTCAGAGCATTTCGCCTGTGAAGAGCACAACGTCTCCTTCAGTGAATTCAATCCACGGGATTTTTCCTTCAACAACCCCTTCGGTGCATGCCCCGAATGCTCCGGTCTCGGTGAGATGCCTAAGATCTCCCCTGACAAGATCATTCCCGATACCTCGCTCTCCCTGCGCGGCGGTGCGATCCAGGTCAACGGCTTCAAATCGCTTGATGACAACACCTGGAACGGCCCCTTGTTCGCCGCAGTCGGCAAGCGCTACGGCTTCACACTCGACACTCCGATCGAAGCCTATACCAAAACGCAAAAAAACGCCCTGCTCTACGGCACGGGCAAGGTGACCTACGATATTGACCGCGTTTTTGATCACCGCATTTCGCATCAGACCGTCTGTTTCGACGGTATTGTAAACATCATTGAACAGCGCATGAATCAAGGACACGACGAATACTACGATGCTTTCATCGAGAATATCCCCTGCCGCGCCTGTGGCGGCGGCAGACTCAATCCCATGATCCTGTCGGTCACGGTAGGCGGCAAGAATATCCACGAATTTTGCTCGCTCCCCATCAACGAAGCACTTAGCTTTATCGAAAATCTCTCCTTCACCGAGAGCGAGATGATCATCACCAAGGAGATCGTCAAGGAGATAAAGGAACGACTGCGCTTTCTCTTTGAGGTCGGTCTCGAATACCTCACCCTTTCAAGGCGTGCAGGCACGCTGTCGGGCGGTGAGGCACAGCGTATACGCCTCGCCACGCAGATCGGCTCATCCCTGATGGGCGTGATCTATATTCTGGACGAGCCCTCGATCGGCTTGCACCAGCGTGACAACGGCAAGCTGATCGGCACCTTGAAGAAGCTCCGCGACGTTGGCAACTCGGTTATCGTAGTCGAGCACGACGAGGAAACGATGCTTGAATCGGACTATCTCATTGACATCGGCCCCGGAGCAGGCATCCATGGCGGCAAGGTCGTTTCAGCAGGTACGCCTCAGGAGGTCATGAAGGATCCGAACTCGATCACGGGTGCCTATCTTTCCGGTGCCAAGAAGATCCCGATTCCCGAAATACGGCGAGGCGGAAACGGCAAATGGCTGAAAATCGTCGGTGCAAGGGAAAACAACCTCAAAAACATCACAGTCGAGATCCCGCTCGGCATGATGGTCTGCGTCACAGGCGTATCGGGTAGCGGTAAAAGCTCACTGATCAACTCGATCCTCTATGAAACGCTTGCCAAAAAGCTCAACCGCGCCCTCACCTCCCCCGGTAAACATGACACGATCCTCGGTATTGAGGCGCTCGACAAGGTTATCAGCATCGACCAGGCACCGATCGGCAGAACGCCGCGCTCCAATCCCGCCACCTATACGGGGCTGTTCAACGATATTCGCGAGCTGTTTGCCTCGACCAATGAGGCAAACGCACGCGGCTACTCGGCAGGTCGCTTCTCCTTCAACGTGAAGGGTGGCAGATGCGAGGAATGCGAGGGCGACGGCGTCAAGAAGATCGAGATGCATTTTCTACCCGATGTCTACGTCACCTGTGATGCCTGCAAGGGCAGACGCTATAACAAGGAGACCCTGGACATCAAGTACAAGGGCAAGAGCATTTTCGACGTTCTCGATATGACCATTGAAGAAGGCATGCATTTCTTTGAAAATCTGCCCCGTATCCACAACCGCTTGAAAACCATGTACGAGGTGGGACTTGGCTATTTGAAGATCGGACAGCCCTCTACCACCATGTCGGGCGGCGAGGCACAGCGTGTCAAGCTTGTCACCGAGCTTTCAAAGCGTTCCACAGGCAAAACCCTTTATATACTCGACGAGCCTACCACGGGGCTTCATGCCGATGATGTCAGCCGCCTTGTGTGTATGCTTAATCGCCTTGTAGAAGCGGGCAACTCGGTGGTGATCATCGAGCATAACCTTGATCTCATCAAAACCGCCGATTATATCATCGACCTCGGTCCCGAGGGCGGTGACGGCGGCGGCACCGTTGTCACA
>CAZYFC010000165.1:0-2585 GCA_964646715.1 uncultured Lachnospiraceae bacterium | reverse complement strand
GAGAAGGAAGCCGCCGAGCGCCGGATCGTTGCGCTTGAGCGCGGTAAGCGTCGCGTGGAAGTTCTTTGAAGAGGTCTTCGTGAGATTGACTGCGGCACGCTTCATAACGGGGAGCACCTCGCCGTCCTCTGCGAATGGGCGTGTTATGACGGCCTTCCACTCATCTGACATTTCAGATGTATAGAGTAATTCGAGCGCAACGACCAGAATATCAAGCGCGGCTACCGTGGCACGCTCGTTGAAGATCTCCGGCTTATTCGATTCGGGATCGTTGCTGTAATAACCTGCATAGAGGTCAAAGAGCGTATCGTAAGCCTTTTCGATCGAGAGCTTATCGCGCAGATAGCCCGAGAGAATAAGGCCTACGGCAAGAGCCGTTGCCTTTTCCCTGACGATGATCATATCCGCCTGATTGGTTGACACGATCCTGTCAAAGCACTTGGCGATTGTGAGCGAAAGCGGTTTTTCTGTCGGAAGGAGAAGGAAATCATGGATCATTTCCTTGGCAAAACCACCCTGATACTGTCTGCCGATCCGACCGAAGCGTTCGACCTGCAGATATGGTTCCGTGCCCTTCAGGTAGGGATGAGTCGCGGCGTATTCGACCACGAAGCTGATCGGGTCTTCGATCGGGCCGGGACGAAAGGCATCCCAAAGAGCGTTTGTCATAGCGGGCGCAAAAAGATTGATCTCGAAACGCTTGACAAACGCGTCAACGTTCTCGTTCAGCTTGCCTACGAGCGTCTCGTTCAGATAGGTCTCAAGCGCAAGCAACCGGTACATACCCGCCTTCTTGAGGATCGCAGGCATGCCCTCGGCAAGACGCGCCTCCAGCTTCTTTTCGATGGGGGCGGTAAGATACGGCACGGCAACGAAGAGATCTGCAAGCATCTTGCCCACCTCCTCGACCTCCTTGGCAAACAGGACATCAAAGAACTCGTCAAAAACTCGTCTGTTGGTCCAGCGCGTGAAGATCGGCTCCATGATCGCACGGCGGCAGAAGCCGCTTTCGGCAAGATAGAGCGACACGAGGCGGTGCTCCTGCTTACGCTGATCGGCTTCGCCGAGCGAAACGAGCTTATTCATGACTGACTCGCGAAGCTCCTGCGGCTCATTATCGGTAAGGTGATTCATAAGGTTGATCAGCTTCACGGTAAGCGCATCGCTTTCGGGGAGCATCTCGTAGATCGTCTTGTAAAGGAGCTTCTTCTGCTTCTCGTTAAGAATACCGTAATACGAGGTCAGAAATTCAAGGATCTTATCCTGCACAAGCGGTGTACGGATGGAAAGAAGGAGCTTTTCAAGGATCACATCGCGCGTTTCCTCCGTCTCGCCCTTGAAGTTCTGGGCGAAGAAGGCGAGGATCTGCAGCTGCAGGAAGCCGCCGTAATAGACGCGCGCAAGATTTTCGCTGATCTCCGCGCGATTCTTGGGGCTTTCCTTGGCGTAATTGGCTTTAATAAAGGCAAAGAGCTTCTCGCGCATGATATCGGTATGCATCAATTCGAGCATGATCTCCATGACCGTATTCTTGGTCTTGGCAGGCTCGGCGGGATAGAGCTTCGACACCTTCGAGAAGATGTTGTTGGGAACGAGCAGATGATCTCTCGGATAGCGGCGCAGGCACTCGTAGACGGCGCAACGCTCCGAAGGCTTCAGGGCGTTTCTGTACTTCTCATAGACTGTGATCATGTCATACACCCTTGCGTCGTCGGGGAGGAGCGCCTTCTCGGGATAGACACCCGAGATCTGACGGAAGAGCGTGACCATAGCGGTGAGACTCTTGACGGTCGGCACCTCGAGAGAGGGATCGGAATCCACGACACCCTGATAGTACTTAAGAAAGGTGGTGCGCAGACGGTTATCGTTGGCAATACGGTAGAAGAACTCGACCACACCCTCAAGTGCTGCGTATTCCTCGTCGCGGATACCGCTGGCGAGCTTCGGCGTCATATCGAAGAGATACCCCTTTCCGGTAGGGATCGCCATACAGTCGGCAGGCAGAAAATGCACCTTGAAGGTACTGAACTTCGTATAATCGCTCTGATAAGTAATAAAAGAAAGATTGCGGCGCAGATTGAAGGGGAGGATGAGCATAACGGTGTTCATCAGTTCAAGCGCCTTGGCAGATAGCTCCTCGATCGGACAGCTGAAGGTAATATATACGGGCTTACCCTTACCGCAGGCAGCAGAAAGGAGCGCGAAGATGAGATGCTTCACAACGCGCGGCGCATAGGTATCGACAAGCACCGAGGCAGGGTTCGTTTTTTCGCTGCTATACTGCAACTGATCGTAGTCGGCAATGGGACACGCCTTCGGGGCGGTGAGATTGAAGCGCTCGATATCGGTGACGAACATCTTGTCGTTCAACGTCTTTTTATCGACAGTCGAAGAGACGAAGAGCTTTTCCTCGGGCGTGAGCACGAGCGAATGGATCATAAACGAAGAACGCTCACCCGTATAGTCACGCGGAATATAACTGATCGCACTCTGTATCATTTCCCCGCCCTTGCCGAAATATTGGCAATAGGCAGGGGGGAGCTTCCCGTCGCGAATAAGACCTGCCTCGTATTTGGTGGTCTTAT
>CAZYFC010000164.1:2132-2598 GCA_964646715.1 uncultured Lachnospiraceae bacterium | reverse complement strand
AGGCGTTTTGCCTTATACACGCAGGAGCAGGTGGACCGTATTTTTTTTGCGGCCGCATCTGCCGCCGATAAGTCAAGGATCTCGCTTGCGAAGTTAGCAGTTGAAGAGACCGGCATGGGTGTCGTTGAGGATAAGGTGATCAAGAATCATTATGCCGCTGAATATATTTATAACGCCTATCGTGACACCAAGACATGTGGCGTGATCGAAGAGGATAAAGTTAACGGTATTACGAAAATTGCCGAGCCGATCGGAATGATTGCCGCCGTAATTCCTACGACCAATCCCACCTCAACTGCCATTTTTAAGATCCTTCTCGCACTGAAAACAAGAAACGGCATCGTGATCAGTCCCCATCCTCGCGCCAAACGTTCTACGATCGCTGCGTCAAAGCTTGTTCTTGAAGCCGCCGTTGCAGCAGGCGCGCCCGAGGATATCGTTGCATGGATAGATGTGCCCAGCCTGG
>CAZYFC010000164.1:0-2122 GCA_964646715.1 uncultured Lachnospiraceae bacterium | reverse complement strand
AGCCTGGAGATGACCAATACAGTCATGAGAGAGGCTGATATTATTCTGGCTACGGGCGGTCCCGGTATGGTTCGTGCCGCATATTCATCAGGCAAACCTGCAATTGGTGTCGGAGCAGGTAATACGCCCGCCATTATTGATGACAGCGCGGATGTGACGCTTGCCGTGAGCTCGATCATACATTCTAAGACCTTTGATAACGGTATGATCTGCGCCTCCGAGCAATCGGTGATCGTGCTGGACAGCGTCTATGAAGCGGTCAAGCGCGAGTTTGTTGCAAGAGGCTGTTATATTCTTAACGACGAGGAGACCGAAAAAGTCAGAAAAACAATCCTTATTAACGGCGCGCTGAATGCCAAGATCGTCGGTCAGACTGCACATACGATCGCTAAGCTTTCCGGTATCGAGCTTCCGCATAATACAAAGATCCTGATCGGAGAAGTTGAAAGCGTTGATCTTTCGGAAGAGTTTGCACATGAGAAGCTCTCTCCTGTTCTTGCCATGTACCGTGCCTCTGATATTCAAGATGCTTTCACAAAAGCCGAAAAGCTTGTTGCAGACGGCGGTTTTGGACATACCGCTTCGATCTATCTGAATACGTTGACTGCACAGAATATTCTTTCCGAGTTTTCATCACGTATGAAGACCTGCCGAATTCTTATAAACACGCCTTCCTCGCAGGGCGGCATCGGTGATATTTATAACTTCAGATTACCCCCTTCGTTGACGCTTGGCTGCGGTTCGTGGGGAGGCAACTCAGTGTCTGAAAACGTTGGTGTCAAGCATCTTTTGAATATAAAAACGGTAGCCGAAAGGAGAGAGAACATGCTATGGTTCCGCGCACCTGAGAAGATCTATCTTAAGAGAGGCTGCCTTACTGCCGCTCTGGATGAATTGAAAACCGTCATGGACAAGAAAAGGGCCTTTATCGTCACCGATACCTTCCTCTATCAGAATGGCTATACCAAGACTGTAACCGAAAAGCTAAATGAACTTGGCATTACCCATACGACATTTTTTGACGTTGAACCAGACCCGACGCTCGCCTGCGCAAGAACAGGGGCTGAGCAAATGCGTGCTTTTCAACCAGACGTGATCATTGCTTTGGGTGGAGGCTCTGCAATGGATGCGGCTAAGATCATGTGGCTTCTTTATGAGCACCCCGAGGTGGATTTTACAGACATTGCCATGCGATTCATGGATATCCGCAAGAGAATCTACACCTTCCCTAAATTGGGTGAAAAAGCGTATTTCATCGCCGTACCTACCTCTGCAGGCACCGGTTCGGAGGTAACGCCCTTTGCTGTCATCACCGATGAATCGAGCGGTGTAAAATATCCTCTGGCAGATTATGAGCTTCTGCCGAATATGGCGATCATTGATACCGATCTCCACATGACTGCACCCAAGGGCTTGACTGCAGCATCGGGTATTGATGCTGTGACACACGCTGTGGAAGCGTATGCATCGATGCTTGCGACCGATTATACCGACGGTCTTGCACTCCGTGCCCTGAAGATCATTTTTGAGTATCTCCCAAGAGCCTACAATAACGGCATGAACGATCCCGAAGCAAGGGAGAAGATGGCAAACGCCGCCACCATGGCGGGTATGGCTTTTGCTAACGCCTTTCTCGGCGTTTGTCATTCAATGGCACACAAGCTTGGGGCATTCTATCATCTGCCGCACGGTGTAGCTAACGCTCTTCTGATCAACGAGGTTATTCGATTTAATGCTTCTGACGTTCCTCTCAAGATGGGCACTTTTTCGCAGTACGCCCATCCGCACACGGCTGAGCGATATGCAGAGATCACTGACGCTCTCGGCCTTGGCGGTAACACGGTTGAAGAGAAGGTTGAGATGCTCATCCTTGCGATAGAGAACCTGAAGCAAAAAATCGGTATCTTTCCTACGATCCGTGACTACGTTCCTGATGAAGCTCTTTTCAAAGCTCAGCTTGACGATATGGTCGAGCAGGCCTTTGACGATCAGTGTACGGGTGCTAATCCGCGTTATCCCTTAATGAGTGAAATAAAAGAGATGTATCTTAACGCATATTACGGACAGAACGGTCAATTCGGCCACGACAAGCTGTAAGGAGAAAAGCGATGAAATTAGAGCA
>CAZYFC010000163.1:0-2617 GCA_964646715.1 uncultured Lachnospiraceae bacterium | reverse complement strand
TAAAGGGAAATATGCTCGGGAGCAAGCTCAATCGCGCGTCTAAGGGTCTTAGAAAAAGACTCTCTCGTTTGTCCAAAAAAGCCGTACATCAGATCAAGGCTAATATTTGGGATAAACCGGCGTGAAAGACGGTAGGTGTTTACAAACTCCTCAAAGGAGTGAATGCGTGAAAGTGTTTTTAGCTCTCGGTTATCTGCCGACTGCAGTCCGATACTGATTCGGTTGACACCACATTCTTTAAGAACGCAAAGCTTTTCCTCGTCAACCGATGCAGGATTGGCTTCAAGTGTGATCTCTGCATCCGGTAAAACGCAGAAAAGCTCCCTGACCGATCTCAGCAACCGTTGCAGCTGCACAACAGATAAAGACGAGGGTGTGCCGCCACCGATATAGACGGTGTCGACATTCCTGTTCCACAGTTCGTTTTTCCAAAGCGTTGCTTCCGTTATAAGCGCATCAATATATCGATCCGAAAGCGTATAATCGGTCTTAGAATAAAAATCACAGTAAGCGCATTTCTTCGGGCAGAACGGGACGTGGATATAGAGTCCCAAAGGATGGCGGATAGGCTCAGTTGTCATCGTCAAGCTTAAGAACAGCCATAAAAGCCTCAGGCGTAACCGAAACACTGCCGAGTTGACGCATCTTCTTCTTTCCCTCTTTTTGCTTTTCAAGGAGCTTTTTCTTACGGGTAATATCTCCGCCGTAGCACTTGGCCAGAACGTCCTTACGCATTGCCTTTACGGTCTCTCGCGCAATGATCTTCCCGCCAATAGCAGCTTGAACGGGAATTTCAAAAAGCGCGCGCGGAATATTCTCCTTGAGCTTTTCACAGATCTTCCTTGCACGAGCGTAGGACTTACTGTCGTGAACAATAAAGGAAAGCGCATCGATCACTTCGCCGTTCAAAAGAATATCCAACTTTACGAGTTTGCTCTCTCGATATTCCGAAAACTCATAATCAAGTGAGGCGTAGCCGCGCGAGCGACTCTTGAGAACGTCAAAGAAATTATAAATGATCTCATTGAGCGGCATTTGATAGTGAAGCTCGACGCGCGTCTGATCGAGATACTTCATATCCTCGAAAATACCTCGTCTGTCCTGGCAGAGATCCATGATTGAGCCGACATATTCCACGGGAGTGATCACATTGGCGGCAACCATAGGCTCATACACTTTCACTATCTCATCCGGCGCGGGATATTCCGAAGGATTGTCAACAAATATCTCACTTCCGTCCTTTCTTTCGATCTTATAGATAACGCTCGGAGCGGTTGTGATAATGTCTAGATTGAATTCCCTTTCAATACGCTCCTGAATTATATCCATATGCAGAAGACCTAAAAAGCCGCAACGGAAGCCGAAGCCAAGTGCGGCAGATGTCTCCGCTTCAAATGAGAGTGCCGCGTCATTCAGACGAAGCTTTTCAAGCGCATCGCGAAGATCGCCGTATTTGGCACCGTCCGCAGGATATATACCGGAATAGACCATTGGAAGAGCCTGCTTGAATCCGGGGAGCGCTTCGTCGCAAGGATTATCGGCATGCGTTACTGTGTCGCCAACGCGCGTTTCAGCGACGTTCTTGATACTTGCAGTAAAATAGCCAACATCACCTGCCGAGAGTACCGCCTCTTTTTCAAGGCCGAACGCCGACATGCTGCCGACTTCTACGACGTCAAATTCAGCACCCGTGCTCATAAGCCGGATATGATCTCCCGCCTTGAGCCTGCCATCCATAATGCGTATATATACGACGACACCAAGGTAGGGGTCGTAATAAGAGTCGAAAATAAGACATTTCAAGGGTTTGCTCTCTTCACCCCTTGGCGCAGGAATACCTGCAACGATCTGCTCAAGAACGGCTTCAATGTTGAGGCCGGTCTTGGCCGAAACGGCGGGACAACCTTCGGCAGGCACACCTATTATATCCTCGATCTCCTTGCGTACTCTGTCAGGCTCCGCAGAAGGAAGATCGATCTTGTTAATAACAGGAAGGATCTCAAGATCGGCATCGATCGCAAGGTAGGCGTTAGCAAGCGTCTGCGCTTCAATGCCCTGTGATGCATCGACAACAAGAAGTGCGCCCTCGCAGGCGTTCAGCGAGCGGGAAACCTCATAGTTAAAGTCGACGTGTCCCGGCGTGTCGATAAGATTAAGCGTATATGTATCGCCGTCATTGGCTTTGTATTTCAGCTTGACGGCGCGCGCTTTGATCGTTATACCGCGCTCTTTTTCAAGATCCATGTTATCCAGGATCTGACTTTCCATTTCACGGGAGGAGACCGCCTCGGTGCGTTCAAGCAAGCGGTCAGCAAGAGTCGATTTGCCGTGGTCGATATGCGCGATGATCGAGAAATTACGGATATGTGATTGTCTTTCGTTCATGTCGAAAATACCTCTCTATGCCGGGATCGCAGGGGCGAGTCAGGTAAGGACTCTCCCCTTGCTGACAATGATCTCAATAGAATAATAAGAAATGGCGAGTTTTTCTCCGGAAGGTCTGCTTTGCGCGATCACCTCGCCAAGAGGTGCATCCGACTCAGCGTAGGAGATCCCGCCGAGCGGAATACCGACCGCTTCAAGTTTTGAAATCGCATCGGTAGCACTTAGTCCAACC
>CAZYFC010000162.1:0-2678 GCA_964646715.1 uncultured Lachnospiraceae bacterium | reverse complement strand
TCAAAGGCGAGATCGGGATCTGCCCAGATGGAGTCACCGGTATATGTACCGGAAGAGCCTTCAACGTAAACAAACTGAACAGTCGTTGCGTCGATCGAGTCCTTCATGGCTTCGATCTGAGAAGGATAGTCGTAGGATACCGTGGCTTCCGTGGTCTCGGATGGTGTATCGCTTGCGGAGCTTGAAGGGGTGGTCGTGGATTCTGCTTTGGGTGTGGTGACGTCACTGCCGTTGCAGGACACGACAAGCGTGAGAATAAAGGTCAGAAGCAGAAGAACTGCAACTGTTTTCGTGAGAAGATTTTTTCTCATAACAACTCTCCTTGTTTTTATTGTAGATCTATTATATAGGATAAAAAACGACTTGTCAACGCTTCCTTCGGATTCTTTTCGATTATCTGACGACAACAAAATTGCCGTAGGTCTCGGTTACGACCTCATAGAACGAGAAGGTGTTATCGTATTTTTTCAGGATGTTCTGAAAGTCCACGACCTGATGCTTGTTTATGACGCAGATCAGTACAGAGCGCTTTTCATGCTTGTACGAGCCGACGGCTTCGATCTCGGTCGCGCCGTGCTTGAGATTCTCGAAGATATCCTTTGTTATCTCGTCGGGGTGGGCAGTGATCACGGTGAATTTGCAGGCGGTCTTCGTGCCCTTGATGATATAATTGCCTATAAAGCTCGATATGAAGCAGTAGAGGATGCAAAGACAGACCGGCTTGTAATCATAGAGAAGAGCGCCGCTTTCGTCGCGCGTGGCGTAGACGAAGAAGGAAATGGCAGCAACGGCGGTGTTAAGCACGAAGGTTACCCAGAAGAAGTTCAGATTGTGCTTTTTCAGGCTTATGTACTTGGAAATAATATCCGTGCCACCCGTCGAGGCGTTGCGCCTGAAGCAGGTGCCGTATACGAAGCCCGAAACGACACCGCTCAGCAGGACGGGAAAGACGGTGTCGTGTCCGTTGGCGTTATACTGAAAAGCTTCAAAACCGATCTTCTGGATCACGAGAAAGGAGAGGGAATAGGTGAGGCAGAAGCAAAGAGAACGCTTGGCGAAGTGCTTATCAATGAGAAAATAGGCGAGGATGCAGAGCGGGATATTGATGATCAGCGACATGTAACCGATGCTGAAGCCGGTCTTGTACTGGATCATCGTGGCAATGCCGTTCAGCCCTGCGGGGGCGAAGCCGTTATTGACGATGAATAACTGATAATTAAAGGCAAGCAGGATCGCCACGAGCAGGATAGAAACATAGCAGCCAACACGCGTGAACAGTTCGCTTTTTTTTGAATTTGACTTGTTCTTTTTCATAATAGCCTCGTTATGACCGATAGTGTCAGATAGCGCTTTCTACGCCTCTGTACGAAGGTATTATAACATGAGATGGGTCTTGTGTCAATAAATGAAATAGGTTGCAGTCACAAAAACCACCTTATTATTCTTCATCAGAGATCCGTGCGTTGGAATGAGTAGTCTGACATTTCCAAGAGCTCTTGACAAAGTATACCGCACGATGGTACAATATGGGCAGGTTAATCACAATCGGATGGAGGAAAAACAATGGATCAGGTATTTATCAGTTATCGCCGTGCAGGCGGGGACGTTACCGCCAAGCTGATCTGCGAGGCGCTGAAGAACCGCGGCTACACCGTATTTTATGACTATGACGCGCTGAAGGGCGGCTTTTTTGACACAAGACTTCTGAACGCCATTGAGGGCTGCAGCGACTTTCTGCTGGTGCTCCCGCAGGGTGGACTTGAACGCTGTGAAAACGAGTCCGATTGGGTCCGTCAGGAGATCGCCCACGCTATCAAGTGCAAGAAGAACATCATCCCCGTGATGCTTCCCGGCTTCGAGTTTCCCGAGCAGCTCCCCGAGGATATTGATCAGATCCGCCGCTATAATGGCGTTCGCTTTATGATGGACTATTTCGAAGCCGTCATCGATAAGATCGCAGAAAAGATCTCCACCCCGCCAAGAGGCAGATCTGCCGACAGCGGGTCTCAAGGATCCTGTATCGCCGAATCCATGCAGGGCAGGCTGACGGTACGGAGAGTCAGCCAATACGTCGGTTGCGTTCGTAACGTGAAAGTTGTTATAGACGGTCGGGAGGCGGGAACGGTTGCCAATGGAAAAGAGGCTTTCTTTCCTATCACGGAAGGAGAGCATCAGATCCGCTTCAGCATCGATTGGCTGAACGAAAGCGTCCCCGTGACCATCTCTCCTGCTCACCCCGAGTCGATCGTTGAGGTCTCCTTTGCTACAGGACTTATCGCCAATAAGCTCCAGGTCAAAGTTCTTTTATAAGCGGTCGTAACGAAGTGCCATTGTAATGGGTGGCGTGTTTCTTTCGGTGCGGTGTAAGAGAAAAAGTCAAAGCAGAAGTCCAAAGAACAAGCTATGAGGCAACCGCACAATCTCTTGTCTCTGTCTGCGTTATAAATGAAAGATCCGAAGGCGAAAGCCTTCGGATCTTTGTGATAGATGGGTGAAACGGTGTCATAACAGGGGCGTTTGCGGAAAAGGCGTTTGCCCCCTCGGCGTAAGCGTTCGATAAATTGGATTTTTATTTCTTCAATACTTTTTTGCACCAAGTGCGTTTGCTGCAACTCGGACACTTCAGGTAACGGGTTGTTCCACGATGCATTGCCCACAGTGCTTCCGAATAAGTGGGC
>CAZYFC010000161.1:0-2693 GCA_964646715.1 uncultured Lachnospiraceae bacterium | reverse complement strand
ATATCGGCACCAGTCGAGAATATTGTTCATCCAGTTGAAATAGTTCTTGGAGAAGCGCTCGGGCACAAAGCTGACCGAGCCGTTCTCAACTGCCTCGATGGCAGGCGCGGCAAGGGGCTTCATCTTCACGAACCATTGATCGCTCGTAAGAGGCTCAACCGTCGTACCGCAACGGTAACAAACGCCGACGTTGTGGTCGTGAGGCAGGACCTTGACGAGATAGCCCTCGGCTTCAAGATCGGCAACAAGCGCCTTACGGCAGGCATAGCGATCCATGCCCTCGTATTTGCCC
Organism: uncultured Lachnospiraceae bacterium; assembly: GCA_964646715.1. GTDB lineage: Bacteria > Bacillota > Clostridia > Oscillospirales > CAG-272 > RGIG1993. The sequence goes on along the minus strand of CAZYFC010000161.1, from coordinate 2,401 downwards.
GCATAGGCGTTCATGGTGGCATCGTCGTTCATGACCTTGATCTGCTCAAGGTCGTGTCTTTGACCGACCAGGAAGTCGTTGGGGTCGTGAGCGGGGGTGATCTTCACACAGCCCGTACCAAAACCGACCTCCACGTAATCGTCGGCAATCACGGGGATCTCTCTGCCGACGACGGGCAGAATGAGCGTTTTGCCGATGAGATGCTTCATAGCTTCATCCTCGGGATTGACGGCAACCGCCGTATCGCCGAACATCGTCTCAGGACGGGTGGTAGCAACCTCTACAAAGCCCTCCTCGCCCTTGATGGGATACTTGATATGCCAGAAGAAGCCGGGCTGATCCTTGTATTCAACCTCGGCATCCGAAAGAGCTGTGAGGCAGTGGGGACACCAGTTGATGATGCGGTGACCGCGGTAGATCAGTCCCTTATTGTACAGGTTGACGAACACCTCGCGAACAGCCTTGGAGCAGCCCTCGTCCATCGTGAAGCGCTGTCTTGTCCAATCGCAGGAGGCTCCCAGCTTCTTAAGCTGGCTCGTGATGCGCGATTCGTAGGTGTCCTTCCAGCCCCAGACACGCTCAAGGAATTTCTCGCGGCCGAGGTCGTAGCGCGAAAGGCCTTCGTCCACACGCAGTCTTTCTTCAACCTTGATCTGAGTCGCGATGCCCGCGTGGTCGGTGCCGGGCAGCCAGAGTGCGGAATAGCCCTGCATTCTCTTATAGCGGATGAGGATATCCTGCAACGTCTCGTCAAGAGCGTGACCCATATGGAGCTGACCGGTTACGTTGGGAGGGGGAATGACGATCGAGAAAGGGGGCTTTTTGTCGTCTGCCTGAGGGGTAAAATAGCCCTTTTCCACCCAGGTTGCGTAGAGGCGATCCTCAAGCTCAGCGGGTGAATAGGTCTTGGCAAGTTCTTTTTTCATTTTCTCGTTCCTTTTATGTGATTTATTTAATGTCTCTTTGATGCCGGAGCTTGGCGGTGAAACAAGGAAAGCGCAGGCTGCATCCCGTTTTTCTTTTCGCGAGTTGTCATCCTCTCTGCCGTGGTGCCGCCACCGGTGAAGCCTGACAGCGCCGGGATCACGCCCGCATGCCACCGCGCGCTCAAGGGGGGAGGTGACTCTTTTTCACAACAAAAAAACGCTCCTTGCTCCCATACAGGACGCAAAGAGACGCGCGGTACCACCTGAATTTGCACAGTAATGTGCACACTCGTTCCTTTAACGCAGGGGCAACGGCTTTGACTACGGCACGCTCGTGCGGTCACCAAAGCGGCTCAAGGATGACTTCGTCTGACCGTTTGTGTACTGCTTCCAGCCAAGGCAATACTCTCTGTGACAGCGTATCAAAGCTACTCTTTCCTATCTCAGCCTTTTCATATTACAAGCATGAGTATACCACCCTTTTCGGGCTTTGTCAAGTATTTTTTTCAATTTCAGCAGGGCAAAAGAGCGATACCGCCTCCTGCGATATCGCTCTTGATTATACAGATTCATATAGGTTTTCGGGCAAAGCCTTTCGTCACAAAGCAGCCTCGCAAGAGGTGCGGCAAACTCGCTGCTCGCCGTAACGGCTTCACAGGTCTTTCAAAAAGCTGTCAGAAACAGCCGACGGCTGTTTCTGACTCACGCAGAGCTTCTGCGGAAGTCAATTCAAGTTACGCGTTATATGTGCCTTCAAGATCGGAGAGAACCGAGGAGATGTTCTCTTTTCTTCTTGAGGTCCTGACGTGATCCATCAGAAGCGCCTTGAAGAGCGCTTCGTCAAAGGGCAGGTCGATCTCCTTACCCGTCCACGCCGAAAGATGCATGGCGTTGGACAGCATAAGGCCGTTGATGCCCTCTCTGCCGTCGGCAACCATCGGCTCGTTTCTGAGAATGGCGGCGGCAAACGCCTTCAGCACGCCGACATGCTGTTCGTTCATGCCGTCGGTCTCAACCCTCTCAGTCGAGCATGCCGGCGAGCCGAAGGGAACCGTATTCACCTTCGTAAATTCGCTCTCAGGCATGGCGAGCTTCTTCATGACAAGCGAGCCGCCGTCACAGACGAGCGTACCGCCGTCGCAAACGATCTCAAAGCGGTTCGTGCCCGGCGCATCCCCCGTAGTGGTGATAAAGGTGCCCGTCGCGCCGCCCTCATACTCAACGTAGGTCGTCACGTCGTCCTCGACCTCGATATCGTGCCACTTGCCGAAATGCATCTTGGTGCAGACCTTCACGGGCATGCCGCAGATCCACTGCCAGAGGTCAAGGTTGTGAGGACACTGGTTGAGCAGAACGCCGCCGCCCTCGCCCGACCACGTGGCGCGCCATGCGCCCGAATCGTAATAGGCCTGCGGTCGGTACCACTTCGTGATGATCCAGCTGACGCGCTTGATCCTGCCAAGCTCGCCGCTGTC
>CAZYFC010000160.1:0-2700 GCA_964646715.1 uncultured Lachnospiraceae bacterium | reverse complement strand
GGAGGGCCATTTTAATTCCTGATCGTCAAATTTTGACTTGGTAAACCACAAAACGAAATCACTCTTGTTTCGCTTGTTGCCGTCCTCGCTGACGTCCTCACGCACGCCTACCTTCAGGTCATCGGCGGCGTGGCTCGTGAGAGAATAGTAATTTTCGACCTTGGCGGTATCAAAATAGACGTTTCCGCCCGCAATGTAGGCAAAATCCTTTTCAATAAGGTCTTTTATCACGCGGATAAACTCGTCAATACAGGCGGTAGCGGGCACGACGGTGTCCGGCTTTTTGATATTGAGCTTGCGGCAGTCCTCGAAAAAGGCGTCGCGGTAGAAGGCGGCGATCTCCATCACCGTCTTTTTCTCGCGCTTAGCGCCCTTGAGCATCTTGTCCTCGCCCGTGTCGGCATCACTCGTCAGATGGCCGACGTCGGTGATATTCATCACGCGATTGACGGTATTGCCCTCAAAGGTGAGGTAGCGCTCAAGAACGTCCTCCATCATATAGGTACGCAGATTGCCGATATGGGCAAAATGGTAGACGGTAGGGCCGCAGGTGTACATTTCAACTCTGCCTTTGGTATGTGTAACGAAGGGCATAACGGTCTTGGTCAGGGTGTTATAGAGCTTCATGATAGTCTCCTCGGGGGAAAAATCATACTGATCCTCCGAGGAAGATCAGTATGACGATCCGCTATTGGTAAGTATTACGGTCGCTTTGCCGAGAACGCTTATTCAGCCTCTGCTTCGGCGGCGATCTTCTGATAGTGGTTGATGAAAAGATCAACGTAAGCATTGACGACCGCATCGCGTTCTTCGTCGGTAGCTGTGCCGTCAACATTGGCGAAATCAACGAAGATCGCAACGACCTTGTCATTGATCAGCTCGAGAAGATCGATCTCCTTGATATAGCCGTCAACCTTAGCAATGTGATTGAGGAAGTCGAGGAGGAGCTCTGCGTATGTGGGGGTGATCGCGGAGAGGAGCTTGTCGCCCGTATCCTTGTCGATGCCGGTCAGGTCGTCCCAGGCAAGGCTGACGCCCGTCTTCTTTTCAACAACGCGGAGGATGTCGCCTCTGTCGGTGATGAGATTGATGAACTGCTGCTCGACCTTGGAGATGTTGCCGTCGGCAACTGCCTCGTGGAGAAGCATATACTGCAGAATACAGTCAAACTGAAGAAGAGCTATATCGGTGGAAAATTGACCTTCGGTTGCTTTGGCGATCATATCACCGAACTTACCGAGAACCTCGGTGACTTCGTTATAGTGCTTCTGTGCGGAATTAAAGACATCCTGTGCAGACATAGTAAAAATCTCCCTTACTTGATTCATATTCTTATCGGGAACTCCGATGCTCTATTATAACACCGATCTTTTCCCTTGTCAACTTGAAGTAAATAAGAAATCGAGAAAAAAACAAAGAAAATCTTGCTTTTCCCGCCCCAAAACGCTCATTGTTCCTCTTCGTAAGCGTTTTCGTCGAACGCTTTATCCTTTTGCATCACCTTTTCAAGCCTATCGAGCCTTGACTGAATGCGGCAGAATTCCTGCGAGACGGGGTCGGGAATATGCACCTGGTCCATTTCTTCAACGCGCTGATCCCCCATGCGCACCACCCTTGCCGGAATACCGACGGCGGTTGAATTTTTCGGCACGGCGTTCAGCACCACAGCGCCCGCGGCGATCTTTGAGCCCTCCCCCACCGTAAAGGGGCCGAGTACCTTCGCGCCCGCACCGACCATGACGTTCCTTTCCAGCGTCGGGTGGCGTTTGCCCGCATCCTTGCCCGTGCCGCCGAGCGTCACGCCCTGATAGATGGTGCAATTATCCCCCACCTCCGCCGTCTCACCGATCACAACGCCATTGCCGTGATCGATAAACACGCCCCTGCCGAGCTTTGCCCCGGGATGGATCTCGATGCCGGTGAACGCCTTCACCGTCTGACTGATGGCGCGTGCCGTAAGCGTGTGACCTTTTCTGTGCAGGTGATGCGACAGCTTGTGTAGCGTGACGGCGTGAAAGCCCGAATAAAGCAGCGCAACCTCAAGATCAGACGCGGCGGCGGGGTCGCGCTTTCGTATCTCGCGGATGTCGTAACGGACGTCGTCAAGCTCCGACGCAAGCATGCCGAGGAATGAATACTTCTTTTTCATGGCGGATATCCTTTCGTAAAGCGGATGATACGCAAATGATTTTACTGCATTATACACGAATAAAGGCGTTTTGTAAACTCTTTTTTCGTTTGTGAGAAAACTTTTTAGAGAAAAAGAAACGGTTTACCACGCGATATTCACAAGGTCTTCACAAAAAGGTACTATAAAAGAGGTACTTGTAAACAAATTATAAAAACTTTCAAACGAAACTGTAAAAAAATCGCTCGATTCCCTTGACGCAGTTACGCTCGGGTGTATAATATGAAAAACAGTTTTCCGCGTATTTCCTCAAAAGACGGCTTTATGCCGCACCGGAACGACTCAGCGATAAAAAGGAGGAACCACCTTGCTTCAACTACACAATATCTGTAAAGAATACGGCACGGACGATTTCCGGGTCGAGGCCCTGAAGGGCGTTGATCTTACCTTCCGTGACAACGAATTCGTTTCGATCCTGGGCCCTTCCGGCTGCGGCAAGACCACGCTTCTGAATATCATCGGCGGTCTTGACGTTTATACAAGCGGCGATCTCGTGATCAACGGCAGATCGA
>CAZYFC010000159.1:0-2722 GCA_964646715.1 uncultured Lachnospiraceae bacterium | reverse complement strand
GGTATCTCGATCATCATGGTGCTTGCCGAATGGGCAGCACTCTATGGCGAGAACTATCAATGATCCATAAAGAAAAGAATAGCAGAGAGAGAGAGAGAACTGTCTCTTTGCTATTCTTTTTTTGCTATAGTTTGCGGTCGATCCTTGAAAAATTAACCTAGAAAATGATATTTTTGAAGGATAGCATGCAAAATTTCTCAAAAGCGATGCGGAAGCCCTAACAGAGTCTCCCTATGAAGGATCATCATTTTCTCTTGCGACGGCGGATGATCAGGATCTGTCTTGTGATGAGAAGCGCAACGGTGAGGATCAGAACGATGACGATGGGATTTTTGAAGAATCGGCCCAGAAATTCACGGAAGATCGCGTCCTTGCCCTTGGTGACGTCCTGCCCTGTGACCAGGGCACATTTGCCGACCTCCTTACCTTCGTATAAAACAACGATCTCGCCGACCTTCGTGCCCTTGGTGAAGGGTGCGGCGAGGCTATCAACAGACAGCGTGTGTTCAAAGCTAAGGTCGTCTGTGTTGACAGAGCTCGGCAGATACAGTGTCAGATCCTTTTCGGGAAAGATCGCGACTTCTGTTACGGGATCGCCGTCCTTGACCTCAAGCGTCGTAACGAGCTTGGCACTTGACAGCACCTTGAGGTAGGAAAAGCTGCTGCTGCCCCATTTCAAAAAATCCTTGACGAGCGAATAGGTGCGGTCGTTACCGAAAAGGTCAGCCGTGCCTCCAAGGACGATGGCGATGTAGGTATACCCGTTATCCTCTACCGAGCTTGCCACCACTGTATAGCCCGATGCGGCGGTATTACCCGTCTTCATGCCGTCGACGTTACTGTACAGATGGGCGCTCGTGTACCATTTTCCTATGAAATAATTGCGCGTGTAGACCGTGAAGCGATTGTTGGTCAGCGTATAGGAGGCTGACGAAGCGAGATCCATAAAGGCAGGCATACCGTAAAGGAGCTTCGCAAGGCGAAGAAGGTCGCAGGGCGTGGTGACGGCACCTTCGGCATCCATTCCCGTGCCGTTCTTGTAGACAGTGGCCGTCATGCCGAGCGCGGCGGCACGCGCGTTCATGATATCGGCAAAGCCATCTTCCGAGCCGCCGATGAGGGCTGCGAGCAGCGCGGCGGCTGAGGTAGCGTTTTCAAGCACCATTGCAGCAAGCAGATCCTTGATCGGAAGGGAGGCGTTTTTCACAAAGCCGTAGTCGACATGCGAGCGATAGTCATTCGGGAAATACCATGTGGCAAGAAGCGCAGGATCGAGTGTGACCTCCTCATCAAGATCCGGGTAATGTTCGATCGTGAGCAGCGCTGTCATGAGCTGTGCCGTATAGCCGGGGGCGATAGGCGTTTCAGCGTTCTTCTCGTAAAGCACCGTCTCAGTGTTGAGACAGTAAAGGAGGATGTGGCTTGCGTTTGCATCAGAAGGGGCATTCGCGGCGTACCCCGTGAGAGAGAGGGACAGAGCGAGTGCAAGGAGAAGGAAAAAGACTAGTGTCCTTTTCAGAACCGTGTTTCGTTTCATCATGCTTTCATAAAGTGCGAGGCCTTACGCCTTCGCTATTCGTTCGTGATAGGCTTTGGCTGTTGCAAGATCGTTTGCGATGGCTTTTTTTAATTCCTCAAGGGAAGAGAAGGCTTTCTCTTTTCGGATAAAGGAAAGAAATCTGACCGTGACCGTTTTTCCGTAGAAATCGCCCGAGGCGTTCAGCAGATTGGTCTCGCAGGTGACCTTCTCACGGCACAGGGTGGGGTTGCTGCCGATATTGGTGACAGAGGGGTAGATAGTGCCGTCGATAAGCGTTTCTGTAATATACACGCCGTGGCAAAGCGGTGCGGCGTGAGGCGAGAGGGTGAGATTCATGGTGGGAGCTTCAAGCAGCTTGCCGACCGAGTAGCCTTTTTCCACCTCTCCTGTAATGCTGTGAGGGCGCACGAGGAGTCGAGAGGCTTCTTCAGCCTTGCCTTCGGCAAGAAGCGTGCGGATCAAGCTTGAGCTGACGGTATGGCCGTCCTGTTTGACCTCGGGCAAGACTGTGCAGGCAATACCGTGTTCGCGGGCGAGAGCGGCAAGTGTGTCGGTATCGCCGACGGCATCCTTGCCGAAACGGAAATTGTAGCCCGATACCACGCCACGGCAGGCGAGCTTGTCCACGAGAAACGTCATGAAATCGCGGCAGGAGAGATCTCTGACGAGTGAAAAGGGGGTGAGGAAGAGAAGGTCGATCCCCACCTCGGCGACGAGGCGCGTGCGCTCCTCCACACTCGTCAGAAAGCTGTTTGCTTCCCGATCGAAGGTGAAGACGGCGGCAGGATACCCCCCTTGCTTTGCCAACTCAAGAAGCCGTCTGTGACCGATATGCAGGCCGTCGAAATTGCCGAGTGCAACCGTACAGGGCGTTTCATTGACCGTTTGTTCAAGAGAAGATACTGCGTAGCGTATCATAGGGCTGTTGCCTTTCCGTAAATTTAATGAAGCTTGGAGTGAAAAAGGGTGCCGCCAACAGCGCCACCCTTCGTTTTCGTCTTAACGCTTAGCCGCGAAGCAAGTAATTTCTGACGAGGATGTTGAGAAGCTCGTCTCTGTCGATCTTGCGGATCAGGCTGCGTGCGTTTTTGTGGTTGTTGATATAGGTCGGATCCTCGGAGAGAATATAGCCTACGATCTGGTTGACGGGATGATAGCCCTTTTCCACGAGGGCATCGTATA
>CAZYFC010000158.1:0-2750 GCA_964646715.1 uncultured Lachnospiraceae bacterium | reverse complement strand
TCTCCCTCGCAGTCGGAACAGAAGAAGGGTCAAGAGGGGATGAACGGATGGCACCCAGCCGCCTTGCCTTATTGACCTTGGCGCGCTGATAGGTGAACTTTTTGCCGCTCATCGCGATCTGCTCTTCCTTGTCGTAAAGATATTCGCGCGAGGAGGCGTCGTATTCGGCGCACACTCTTTCACCGAAAGCCCGCCTGCATAGCGCAAGATCGGCCTCTCTTGCATAGTAAAAGCGTGCCAAAGGCTCGCCGTCGATCACACTTCTTACCAAGGCAAGCACTTCGCGCTCTTCGCCGCACGGAAAAAAGTAGCCCTCTGACGATCTGACGAGAAAGGCGTTTTCCGTAAAAGCGACCGAAAGCCCCATAGCGTTTCGCCAGAGATAGAGCGAGACGAAGGCGTGGGAGGATGACTTGTGTCCCGCCGCCGTACGAATGGCGTCGATCCTCTCGCCGAGGGCAAGCGTCAACTCTTCAAAAACCATGCGTCCTCTCCTTTTCTTACTCGATCGCTCTTTTATTATAGCACATGAGAAATACGAATACAAGAGCAATGTTCTAAAAATCGGCGTTTAGTGCAATAAAAAAAGAGTTGGCTGAATAGTTTCCAAAATAAAAAAAGCACTTGCATTTCAAGGCAAAAATTGCTATAATGAATGGGATAAATCAAAAACTCCAAGAGGTACAAAAGCATGAACATTATAGCAAAGATCGCCGAGGAGCTGGGAATCAAGGGATGGCAGGTCGAGGCCGCCGTCACGCTCATCGACGACGGCAACACAATCCCCTTTATCGCCCGTTACCGCAAGGAAGCCCACGGCTCTCTCGACGACCAGGTACTCCGCGCCCTCGCCGACAGACTGCAGTATCTGCGTAATCTCGACGAAACAAGAGAAAAAGTACGTTCTGCCATTGAAGAGCAGGGTAAAATGACCGAGGAGCTCGCCGCATCACTCGACGCCGCAAGCACCCTCACTGAAATTGAAGACATCTACCGTCCCTACCGTCCCAAGCGCAAAACGCGTGCGTCGGTCGCAAAGGCAAAGGGACTTGAGCCTCTGGCAGCCGCTATCTACGCACAGGAAAAGGACTGCGAAGCGCCCGCAAAGCTTGCTGAGGGCTATATCAACGAAGAGCTTGGCGTTTCTTCGGTCGACGAAGCACTGGCAGGCGCTTGTGACATCATTGCAGAGATGATCTCGGACGACGCGGAGCTTCGCAAGCGCTTGCGTTACGTTTGCTTTATGAACGGTATGCTCGTCTCCAAGGCAGCAGACGAGGATCCCGGTGTATATGAGACCTATGCCGATTACTCCGAAAAGACCGAAAAGATCGCAGGCCACCGCGTGCTCGCCGTCAACCGCGGCGAAAAGGAAGGCAAGCTGAAGGTCTCGATCACCTTTGACCGTGCAAAAGCAATGAGCATCGTCTTCTCCTGCCACGTCAAAGAAGGCTCACCCTGCACCGACACAGTCATCGCCGCCGCGGGCGACGCTTACGACCGCCTCATCTTTCCCGCCATCGAGCGCGAGATCCGAAGCGCGCTGACCGACACAGCCTGCGAAAACGCCATGAAGGTCTTCTCGGTCAACCTGCGTAATCTTCTCATGCAGCCCCCCGTCAAGGGCAAGGTCACGCTCGGCCTCGACCCCGGCTACCGCACCGGCTGTAAGGTCGCCGTCGTGGACGCCACGGGCAAGGTGCTTGACACGGGCGTTATCTTTCCGGTCGAGCAGTTCAAGCGCGTCGATCAGGCAAAGGCAACCGTCAAGGGCATGATCGCAAAGCACAAGGTCGATGTCATCGCCATCGGCAACGGCACTGCCTCTCACGAGACCGAGGTCTTTGCCGCAGGACTGATCAAAGAGATCGACCGCAAGGTCGCTTACATGGTCGTCAACGAGGCGGGGGCCTCGGTGTACTCCGCCTCCAAGCGCGCCGCCGAGGAATTTCCCGATTACGACGTATCGCTCCGCTCCGCCGTTTCGATCGCACGCCGCCTGCAGGACCCCCTTGCCGAGCTGGTCAAGATCGATCCCAAGGCAGTCGGTGTCGGTCAGTATCAGCACGACATGCCCGAAGCAAGACTCTCCGATGCCCTTTCGGGCGTGGTCGAGGACTGCGTCAACACGGTCGGCGTTGACCTGAACACTGCCTCCGTGCAGCTTCTTGCCAGAGTATCGGGCATCAATTCCGGCATTGCAAAGAATATCGTCACCTACCGTTCGGAAAACGGCGCCTTCTCTTCGAGAAGCCAGCTTCTCAAGGTTCCGAAGCTCGGCCCGAAGGCTTATCAGCAGTGTGCGGGCTTCCTGCGCATCCCCGAGGGCAGGAACTATTTCGATAACACCTCGGTGCATCCCGAAAGCTACGACGCCGCCAAGGCTCTTCTCGTCGCCTGCAATTACACCGAAAGCGACCTGAAAAACGGCAGCCTCGCCGATATCGACGCACGCGTCGAGGCGTTCGGTGAAGCCGCCCTTGCCGAAAAGCTCGGCATTGGCATACCTACGCTACACGACATCGTCACCGAGCTCAAGCGCCCCGGAAGAGACCCGCGTGACGAATTACCCGCACCTATGCTCCGCACCGACATCATGTCGCTTGAAGACCTCACCGCAGGTATGGAGCTGACAGGCACGGTCAGAAACGTCATCGACTTCGGCGCATTCGTCGATATCGGCGTACACGAGGACGGCCTCGTCCACATCTCGCAGATCTCTTCGCGCTACATCAAGCACCCCTCCGAGG
>CAZYFC010000157.1:0-2792 GCA_964646715.1 uncultured Lachnospiraceae bacterium | reverse complement strand
TGCAATTGAACACCGTGAACCATGTCAGGCGGGGAACCGAGCAGCATTAAGCGGGTCCTTCAATGTGCCACAGGGTTGCCTGTCGGGAGGATAAAATTCGGTATGCGCATGGATCGTATGTTCGAACAATGGTGTATGGTCTTAATTGATATCCTGCTGTGTTTTTTTAGGAAACCGTCATGAAGAAAAGAATCGTTATTACAGTTCTGATCTCGCTTCTGAGCATTGCTTTATTGACCGCTGTACTTGTATATACACTTCGACCTGACATCCGCTTTCTGATCAGAGAAAATATTAGTGCTCTCGTTCGCCACGCAGACGTTCAGGAGGTCACACCCGAATGTACCGCTATGACAATAGATGAGCTTGCATCGCAAGAGACCGTTTCATTCAACACCTGTCTTATGCTTATCAGCCAAGCCTATCCTCTAAGCTCAGAGTATTCTCCCGCAACCGTAGAGCACAACGGCGCGAGGATGTCAAGTGAAACGCTCAGCGCCTTCTTGCTTCTTTCAAGCTATATCTGCGACGAATATGGCATGACACTTTATATACGAAGCTCCTACCGAACAGCCGAGGAACAGCAGGAAATCTACGATAGCTCGCCAAAAGGCGTTGCCGCTATAGTGGGTGCAAGCGAGCATCAAAGCGGAATGGCTCTTGATATTTATTTGGAAGGATATAGTGGCAATGCGCTTCTCAAGTGTGAGGCTGGGCAATATATAAACTCATCATGCTGGCAACAAGGCTTTATACTTCGCTATCCCTCGGGTGAGACAAAGACCACGGGAATTGTTTTTGAACCTTGGCATATTCGCTATGTCGGTGAAGTGCATGCCAAGCTCATCTACGAAGAAGCACTTACCTTAGACGAGTACATTTGCGATTTTCTTGCTCCCGGAAAATTTTATCATTACGAAAATGCCTGTATTTCAAGACAAGCACCGACCGAGGAGGGAGCCCTGTCGATTCCGGACGGTGCATCGTTTGTGACGATATCTCCCGATAACACAGGTTATTATATCATAACCGCCTATTATACAGAACAGTGAGGTGACCGCCGTGCACCAGGCCCTATACCGCAAATACAGACCCGTTGCCTTCAGCGATGTGGTCGGCCAGGACCATATCACCTCGGTGCTGTCCTGGGAGGTTGCCAACAAAAAAGTCAGCCATGCATACCTCTTTTGTGGCTCAGCAGGCACGGGAAAAACCTCTTGTGCTAAGATTCTTGCCAAGGCGGTCAACTGTGAGAATCCCATCAACGGAAACCCTTGTAACTGCTGCCATTCGTGCAGAGAGATCGATGCAGGAGCGTCAGTCGAAGTACTTGAAATGGACGCTGCAAGCAATACGGGTGTTGATTATATCCGTGAAATCCGCGACGAAGTGATCTTCACTCCGAGCGAGATGGGAACGAAAGTCTATATCATCGACGAAGTTCATATGCTGTCTGAAGGCGCTTTCAACGCGCTACTTAAGACACTTGAGGAGCCCCCGAAATCGGTTATTTTCGTTCTTGCAACAACTGAGATACAGGATATTCCCTCAACCATTCTCTCGCGTTGTCAAAGATTTGACTTCAAGAGACTTTCCTCGAACGATATTATTGACCGTCTAGGCTACATTGCAAAGCAAGAGTGTCTTACTCTTGAGGATGAAGCTGCTGTTCTGATCGCACATCTCGCACAAGGTGGTATGCGCGACGCGATAAGTCTCTTCGAGCTTTGCATCGACAGTAACGGCAAGGTTACAGAAGATAATGTGCGTGCTGCCGCCGGCATCGTCGGCAGAGAGACGATTGTTGAAACCGTTGGCGCGATTGCCGACGCTAATACCCAACGTATCTTTGAGATTCTTTCGGATATCTATAGGTCATCTAAAGACGTAACGGTATTTATTGGTGACGTTATTTCTCTCTATCGCGATATTCTCGTGCAGAAAGTCATGCATATTACCTCTCTCGACGGACTCAACCGCGACATTCTTGATGTCTCCTCCCAAGAGCTTACCGATATTATCCGACTCGCCTCTTCTTTTACGCATGAAAAACTCGTTTATCACATTAAGCTTCTTGAAGAAGCGTATATCTCCATGTACAAGAGCGATGTCAAGCGCGTGACCGCAGAGGTCGTTCTTGTTCGCCTCGCGTTGAACCGATATGACTCCTCACTCGAGGCGTTGGAAGCGCGCATTTCCGAATTAGAGCTTCGCATCTCGGAAGGTAGCTTAGTAAATAAGTCCGGCAGTAACACTGCTCGATCTGTTGGCTGCGAACCGAAAAAGCTTTCGCCGGAGAATGATAAGCCTGCCTCGCCTATGACTGTACCGTCTCCCACCGATCGCGCCGTAAGGAGCACGCCTACGCTTTCTGCGGCCAAAACACAGTCTTCGGTATCTACCAAGTTATCTGTGTGGGTGGATATAGTCGACGAATACGCGTCAAAAAATCCGAGCAGCGGTCCTTTTTTCAAAAACACCTATGCTGTCTTAGACAAAGCGAACGGTCGACTTCAAGTCTATGCACCTGACGCCTTTACCAAGATGATGCTGGATAATGCAAAGCCTTTTGAGCAATTGACCCGCATTTCCCAAAAGTACGGTTTATCTGTGAATTCACTGGAGATAGCCGTGGTGAGCAAGTCACAAGAACCGTACGATCCGATTCAGGATCTGTTATAAAGATCAAAAAGATAAAGAAAGGATATTACTATGAAATCGAGGTTACCTCAGGGTTACGGAGGCGGTGCTTCCAATATGCAAAATATGATGAAGCAGGCTCAGAAAATGCA
>CAZYFC010000156.1:0-2823 GCA_964646715.1 uncultured Lachnospiraceae bacterium | reverse complement strand
CCACTTCTTCAAGCATGATCGTTGCCCGATTCACGAAGGGCGGCGAGCTTTTCGCGGCGGACGCGCAAAACGTCCGAAATATCCTGCTCTTCGGCAGGGATCTGCTGATTGTTCAGATTATTTTCCATATTCTTTCCTATCCTTGCTGCATCAGCGAAGAACGCTGATAATATCGAGCGTAACGACACCTGCGGGTGTTTCCACTTCAACCACGTCGCCTGCCTGCTTGTCGATGATCGCCTGACCGATAGGCGAGCGATCGGAGATCTTACCGAGCATAGGTGCGGCTTCAGTCGCACCGACAATGGTATACTCGACCTCCTTGCCGAGCTTTCTGTTAAATACCTTGACGATCACGCCCTCGATCACGGTGATGTTCTTGAGGTCTTCCTCAAGCTTCTGAATGCGGGATTCAACCTTCGCCTGCTCGGTTTTGGCTTCATCGTATTCACTGTTTTCGGAAAGGTCGCCGTAAGACTTCGCAAGTGCGATCGCGTCAACGACCTCCTGTCTTTTCACGTCTCTGAGGTAGCTGAGCTCCTCCTGCATCTTCTGCAGACCTTCTCTTGTAACTCTGATTTCATTGGACATAGCGGTTTTCTCCTTAAAATATATGTGTTATAAATAATAAACGGATCAGTTCACGCGCTCTGCGAGCGGCATATCAAGCTGATCGCCGTCAGTCAGTGCGTTAAAGGCAGTCACGAATTGGCGATCCTTTTCATGAGGCATCAGATAGAGCGTATTCAGGTTTTCCTCGTCAGTGAGGATCAATTCAATATCCGGCGTGATCCCATCAGGGCCCTCGGTGATCTTGTCATAATTGATGCCGCAGGGTGGATCGTAGTAGGCAGTCGTCAGCTTCAGCACCGAGCCGTCACCAAGCGAGAGCGTTACCTGCATACAGCCCTTGGCATAAGTGTTCTCACCGACCGTCACGGCAAGTCCGTAGTCGCGCATCGTCGAAGTAAAAAGCTCGGAGGCGCTGGCGGTATAGCCGTTGATCAGAATGGCAGACGGAATCGTCACGGTATGCTTGGCGTAAGCCTCGTTATAACGGATGTTGTAGTAATCGTCGATTTCGATATAGGGAATCGTGGAATCAGCTTCGCCAAGTCTTGTCGAGACCGAATCCCCCGCACGGTGCGCCCTTTCGCTGTCGAGATAGTGTACGGTGGTGATCAGCGCCTCATCGGGCAGGATATAGGTCAGCATGGCAAGCACGCCGTAAAGAAGACCGCCGCCGTTGTTGCGCAGATCGTAGACGATATAGTCGACTCCATCGGCTTGTGCCGCATCGATTGCTTCCTTGAACTGCGTTATTGCGGGATAGTCAAAGGAAAGAATGGCGATATATGCCACCTTTTTCCCCGCGTAGGTGCCGATATGATATCGCACCGATTGCGTGATGACCTGTCGGCGCTGGGCGGTGATCGTCATAAGGCTGCCGTCGCGGAGGACAGTCACGTCAACGTAAGTGCCCTCTTCGCCGCGGATCAGCTCGCCCACCTGCGTGATGGGATCATCGCCTTCTTCAAAGCCGATCTCAACCCCTTCGGCGGCGACGATACAATCGCCCACGGCAAAGCCCGCTTCCTCAGCGGGAGAACCGGGCGTCACGTCAACAATCCTGACCGTCTTCTCTGCCTCGTTATAGCGCACGGTCACGCCAATGCCCACGAAATTGCCCTGATAGGAGGCTTGATATGCCGCGTATTCTTCGGCGGTCATGTAGGAGGCATAGTCGTCACCCGTAGCCTCGATAAAAGCACGGATGAGATCGTCGGTCAGATCAGTCGTCTCGCTGCCCACAACTGACTGACTCAGATAGCGGTCTATAACGCTTTGCAGCTTTTCTGCGTCGTAATACGGTACTGTCGGCGCGTCCCCTTCTCCACCCGTGGTAATCGCGGGATCGCCGGCAGAGGTATCGGTCGACTCCTCCGTCAGTCCCGATACCCACGCAAAGGTCAGGGTAACGGTAAAGGTAAGAAGCACGGCTGTCAGCACCATGAGCAGTGCTGACCAAACGGAAATTCTGTTTTTCACGGTTAAATCGCCTTTCTGGAGGAGAAGTCCTTCACAGCAAAGATTATCGGATAGCCCGCCCAACAAGGCAGGACCACCGGCAAGCGGCGCCTGAAGCTTTGCCGGATTTCAGCCGATCTTATCCCTCGGGGGCAAGGAACGGCGAAAAAGCGGGACAAGGCCTAACATGCGTCAACAGCCTGCAAATAATGCGGGCTGTTGAAGAGTACCCCGACCTGAACGAGGCATTATTTCATGGATTTGGAGGAAAGATATTTTTTGACCATAAGTGCCACCTTGAAGGTGATGGCATGCTCGAATTCGCGCAGATCGAGGCCTGTCAGCTTGCGTATTTTTTCAAGACGGTAGACCAGCGTGTTTCGGTGAACGAAGA
Source organism: uncultured Lachnospiraceae bacterium (assembly GCA_964646715.1). Taxonomy (GTDB): domain Bacteria; phylum Bacillota; class Clostridia; order Oscillospirales; family CAG-272; genus RGIG1993. The sequence continues at coordinate 401 of CAZYFC010000156.1, read as the reverse complement.
GCTTTCTTGAGGTCTCGGAAACGTTCAGATTGTTCTCAAAGAAGGCCTGGATGGTCATAAGCGTTTCCTTATCGAGCGATTCAAGCGGGCCTTTCTTGAAGACCTCCTGCAGGAACATCTCGCAAAGAGTGGTGGGAAGCTGATAGATCAGACGGCCGATGCCGAGATTGTCGTAACTGATGATATCCTTTTCGGTGTCGAAGACCTTGCCGACCTCAAGAGCGACCTGTGCTTCCTTGTAGGAACGGGCGAGATCCTTGATGTTGTTGACAACAGAGCCGATACCGATCGAAACCTTGGTGTAAAACTCAGAGGAAATGGTGTCCGAAATTCCCTTAGCGATCTCTTCAATCTCGCGGATATCGTAATTCGGACGGATCTCCTTGACGAGCACGCTGTCG
>CAZYFC010000155.1:0-2890 GCA_964646715.1 uncultured Lachnospiraceae bacterium | reverse complement strand
CATTGGTTTTGAAGGCTCTGCCCAATGCAGCGTCCAAGTCATCGGCCGTTGTTACAGCTTCACCGTCTGCACCGAAGGACTTGGCAAAGGCGGTAAAATCCGTTTTGCGCTCTAAAACGGAATTGGAATAATGTTTATCGTAGAAAAGAGTCTGCCACTGGCGAACCATGCCGAGCACGCCGTTATTCATGATCATAACGACTATGGGTATATTGTATCTGACGGCGGTTGCAAGCTCGTTTAGATTCATACCGAAGCTGCCGTCACCCGTAATCAGGACACTTCGTTCACCTGTGCCGTATGCAGCACCGATAGCCGCGCCGAAGCCGTAACCCATCGTTCCGAGACCGCCGCTGGAGGCAAATCTGCGAGGCTTTCGGAAGAAAAGATTCTGCGCAGACCACATCTGATGCTGACCCACGTCGGTGCAAACGGCTGTGTTTGTGCCCAAATATCGGTTTAACGTCAGTATTGCTCTGCGCGGTGTCAAGCCTTCACGGTTATCGAGGCAGGCTTCTTCTTCCTTTCGGAACGTGTTTACTCTTGCCATCCACTCGTCCCTTTTATCTTTCTTCAGTAAAGGGATCATTTTTTGCAGGGTGAGCTTCACGTCCCCTCGAAGACTGCAGAGTGAGTTGACCGTTTTGTTCAGCTCCGAGCCGTCCACGTCGATATGAACGATCTTGGCGCCCGATGCAAATCTTTGGCGGTTGCCCGTCACGCGGTCGTTAAAGCGAACACCGAGAGATATGATCACGTCGGCGTTGTGCATCGACATAGAGGAGGCGAAATGGCCGTGCATGCCTTGCATACCTAAAAATCTTGGATGATCGGTAGGAACAGCCGAAAGCCCCATAAGGGAACAACCAATAGGCGCATCGATCCTTTCTGCCAGAGCAAGCACCTCATCCTCCGCGTCTGCCGTTATCACGCCGCCGCCGAAATAGATAAACGGACGCTTTGCGGAATTGATGATCTCTGCCGCTTCCATGATCCGCACGTCCTTTGCGGCAAAGGGCTTGTCTTTCTCCGCGGGGGACTGCACTTCGTATTCACATTTTGCGACCTGCACATCCTTTGGCACATCGATCAGTACCGGTCCCGGTCTGCCCGATCCGGCAAGCTTGAACGCCTCGCGAATAGTATCGGCAAGATCTTCTACGTTGCTGACAAAGTAATTGTGCTTGGTGATCGGAAGCGTTACGCCCGTGATGTCGATCTCCTGAAAGCTGTCGGTGCCGATCTGTGTGGTCGGCACGTTGCCGCAGATCGCGACCATCGGGATCGAATCAAGATATGCGGTGGCAATACCGGTTACAAGGTTGGTGGCACCGGGACCTGAGGTGGAAATGACGACACCAACCCTTCCGGTAGTTCTCGCGTATCCGTCTGCGGCATGCGCAGCCCCCTGCTCGTGAGCGGTCAGAACGTGATTGATCTCGTTCCGGTATTTATACAGGCTGTCGTATACGTTGAGAATCTGGCCGCCCGGGTATCCGAAAACGGTATCACAGCCTTGTTCAATTAAGGCTTTTACAAGAATATCTGCACCGCAAAGATGCATATATCTCACCCCTTTCTTATATTCTCAATGATCAGCTTACCGCACTGCCTACAGCCGACAAGCGTTTTTCCCTCACTCATAATGTCAGCGGTTCGGTAGCCTGCATCGAGATATGCAGAAACGGCGTTTTCGATCGCATCCGCTTCAGCGGGCATATCAAAGCTGTATCGCAGCATCATAGCAGCGGAGAGGATCGTACCGATCGGATTCGCTTTATCCTGACCTGCAATATCGGGAGCGGAGCCGTGGATGGGCTCGTACAGGCCGCAGGCTGTGCTACCCAGGCTGGAGGAAGGGATCATACCGATAGAGCCTGTGATCATTGAGGCTTCATCCGAAAGGATATCACCGAACATATTCTCGGTTACGATAACGTCAAACTGTGCGGGATCCTTGACGATCTGCATGGCGCAGTTGTCAACCAGCATATCGGAAAGCTCCACATCGGGATATTCCTCACAAAGTCTGTGCATGACCTTCTTCCAAAGACGGCTTGAATCGAGAACGTTGCTTTTTTCCACCGAACACAGCTTTTTATTTCTCTTTTGCGCTGTCTCAAAACCGATTCTGCCAATGCGTTCGATCTCCGCCTCGCTGTATGTCAGCACATCGATCGCCGTGTCACCCTCGGTCTTGTGCTCACCAAAGTAAATGCCGCCGATCAGCTCGCGAACGATAATAAAATCAATGCCTTGCTCCACAATCGACTTCTTCAAGGGAGAAGCGTCGGATAGCTGCGGCCATATCTTTGCGGGACGGTTGTTGGAATACACCCCCATTCCCGCCCTCAGACAAAGAAGGCCTTTTTCGGGACGCATATATCCGGGAACGTCATTCCACTTATTGCCGCCGACAGCCCCAAGCAGAACGCTATCGGATTCAACACACTTTTTCAGTTCGCTTTCGGGAAGCGGGTCACCGTATTTATCAATGGCACATCCGCCCATATCCACGTCGGTATAGTTGAACGTGTGTCCGTACAGCTCGGCTACTTTGTCAAGCACTTCAAGAGCCTGATCCACGATCTCGGGTCCGATGCCGTCACCACGGATCACCGCAATGTTTTTAATCATTGTTTTCGCCTTCTTTCAAGGATTTCAGTAATCCGCCGCTTTTGATGATAGACTGAATAAACAGCGGGAAGGGCTGTGCCTGATAGGTCTTGCCCGTGGTTATGTCGGTGATCACGCCCGTGTTAAAATCCACCTTAACCTCATCCTTGGCGCTGATCTCTTCTGCCGCTTCTTCGCACTCCAAAATCGGAAGTCCGATATTGATGGCGTTGCGGTAGAAAATACGGGCAAAGCTCTTGGCGATGACACAGCC
>CAZYFC010000154.1:0-2899 GCA_964646715.1 uncultured Lachnospiraceae bacterium | reverse complement strand
CCTCGGCGGCGTCATTGTGGAAATGAACGGTAAGATCATGGACGGCTCGCTTCGTCACCGTCTCGAGGAGATTGAGGATGTGATGAACCAATGACTAACAGACCTGAAGAGATCAGCAGTATCATAAATGAACAGATCAGGCATTATCGCTCAAAGCTTGAAATGAAGGAGACAGGTACCGTCATCCTCGTCGGCGATGGCATTGCACGCGTCTACGGTCTGCGTGAATGTATGGCAAGCGAGCTTCTTGAATTTGAGGACGGTAGCTTTGGCCTTGCACAGAATCTTGAGGACGAGACGGTCTCGGTTGCGCTTCTCTCGAATGAGAACGATATCCGTGAGGGGTCTTCCGTCAAGCGTACCGGCAACGTCCTGAGCGTTCCGGTGGGTGAGGCGCTGCTTGGTCGCGTCGTCAATGCGCTTGGCGCACCTATCGACGGTAAAGGCCCGATCGAAACGACCGAACGCCGCCCCATTGAATCCGAAGCCCCCGGTATCATTGAAAGAAAGAGCGTCTCTGTGCCGCTTCAGACAGGCATTAAGGCGATCGACAGTATGATCCCGATCGGTAGAGGACAGCGTGAGCTGATCATCGGTGACCGCCAGACGGGTAAGACCGAGATTGCCATTGACACCATCATCAATCAGAAAAACACCGACGTTATCTGTATTTACGTCGCAATCGGACAGAAGAGCTCCTCAGTCGTGCAGCTTGTCAACCTGCTGACGCAGGAGGGCGCGATGCCCTATACCGTCGTGGTGTCGGCATCCGCTTCGGAGTCCGCACCGCTTCAGTACGTTGCTCCCTATGCAGGCTGTGCGATGGCGGAATACTTCCGCGCGCAGGGCAAGGACGTGCTGATCATTTACGACGATCTTTCGAAGCATGCAGTCGCTTACCGTGCGCTGTCGCTTCTCATCCGCCGTCCACCGGGACGCGAAGCCTTCCCCGGTGACGTCTTCTATCTGCATTCCCGACTTCTTGAGCGTGCTGCCTGCGTTGCCGAAGAATACGGCGGCGGTTCGATCACAGCGCTTCCCATTATTGAGACGCAGGCAGGTGACGTTTCCGCTTATATTCCCACCAACGTTATTTCGATCACCGACGGTCAGATCTTCCTTGAGACCGAGCTCTTCCATGCGGGCATCATGCCGGCTATCAACCCCGGTATCTCGGTCAGCCGTGTCGGTGGCTCTGCACAGCTCAAGGCCATGAAGAAGGTCGCGGGCGAGCTCAAGCTGCTCTATTCGCAGTACAGAGAGCTTCAGTCCTTTGCACAGTTCGGCTCTGACCTCGATGCTGACACCAAGGCGCGTCTTGCGCTTGGTGAAAGGATCGTGGAGGTGCTGAAGCAGAAGAGAAACGCCCCCGTGCGCGTCGGATGCCAGGTTGCGATCGTTTACGCTGTGATCAACGGCCATCTGAATGGGGTTGCCGTCAAGGACGTGGCTGAATACGAACGTCGCCTTTACGATCATCTTGAAGCCAAATACGGTGCGCTTCTTAGTCGCTTTGAAGAGGGCTATTTTGATGAAAGCGATATCGAAACGCTCCAAAAAGCGCTTAGCGAAATGGCGAGGTAAGCCATGGGCGCTAACATGAAGCAACTGAGAACCCGCATTAAAAGCGTTGATTCGACACTCCATCTGACCAAGGCCATGGGACTCGTGGCATCCTCCAAAATGCGACGCGCCAACGAGGGTATGCATAAGGGCAGGGAGTATGAAAAGGCTGTACGCAAGGTTATTGAGGCATTGACCGCCTCCTCCGAGTGTGCCAAGAGCCCTTATATGCGTCAATCGACCGAGGGCAAGACGCTTCTTGTCGTGATTGCGGGCGACAGAGGTCTTGCAGGCGGCTATAACGCCAATATTTTCCGCATGCTGAAGGACTATCCCGATGCCGACCTGATTCCGATCGGCAAGCGCGCCTGTGAGCGCTTTCATGAAGAGCTTTGCTACGCCGAGGGCTTCAGCTATGCCGTTGCCATGGGACTTGCCACCGAAATATGCCGTGATTTCGCCGGCGGTGAATATCAAAGAGTGGGCATTCTCTGCACGAGGTACCTTTCGATGATGACGCAGGTGCCTGAGGTGCGTTGGATCCTGCCCCTCATCAAGTCTGAAAAGAAAAGCTCCTCCGGCATGATTTTTGAGCCTGATGAACTGAGTGTTCTGAATGCCGCTGTTTCAGAGTACGTAACGGGGCTTCTCGTCAGTGCCGTACGCGAGAGCTTTGCCTGCGAGGTTGCCGCGCGACGCTCTGCGATGGATTCGGCAGGTAAGAACGCGCAGGAAATGATCGACAGCCTGCAGCTTGAATACAACAGCGCAAGACAGTCTGCCATTACGCAGGAGATCACTGAGATCGTTGCGGGAAGCGGCAGTTAAAGGAGGCGTACTTTTTATGTGTAGTATTGCAAAAGGCAGCGTTGCACAGGTTATGGGGCCTGTTGTTGACGTGCGCTTCGAGGAAGGCTTTTTGCCTTCAATCAACAATGCGCTTACCATGATGATCGGCGAGAAAACGCTGACCGTTGAGGTCGCACAGCATATCGGTGATAACATCGTGCGTTGTATCGCCATGTCCTCTACCGACGGTCTGAAGCGCGGTACACCGGTCATTGATACCGGCAAGGCCATCAGCGTTCCCGTCGGCAGAAAGACGCTCGGCAGGATCTTCAACGTCCTAGGCGAGCCGGTCGACAATCAGAGCGCGCCGATGACCGAGAAGCGTTGGAATATCCACCGTGCCGCGCCCGCATACGACGAGCTTGCCACCTCGACCGAGATCCTTGAAACAGGTATTAAAGTCGTCGACCTGCTTTGCCCCTATTCCAAGGGAGGCAAGATCGGTCTTTTTGGCGGCGCGGGTGTAGGAAAGACCGTATTGATCCAG
>CAZYFC010000153.1:0-2968 GCA_964646715.1 uncultured Lachnospiraceae bacterium | reverse complement strand
CGGTCATTGCCGAGAGGGAATGGTACTGCCGTATCGTGCCGTGCTTTGTCATTGGACGCTCACTGAATAGTGAAGATTAAAAACCGCGTAGTGTATGTGAATATGCCCTCTGTCCACCTGACAGAGGGCATATTCACATAGAGTGAGCGGCACTCATCCGTTGTTCGCGAAAACACGGCATGTTATTTTTCAAAAAGTGTAAGATTTCTCTTTTTCATACGAATATAATAGTGAATCGATTCAAAAGAGAGGTGAGACTATGGAGGACAGTAAGTTACTGAGATTGCTACATAAAGACCCGAGCGCCGGAATGGAACGGTTAATGAATCAGTATGCAGGTCTTGTTTATGCCGTTGTCAAAGGCAAACTTGCAGAGTCTTTCTATGTTTCAACCGATATTGAAGACTGTGTGGCCGACGTATTCAGCGAGTTCTACGCGGAGCTTGAAAAGTATGACCCGAAGATCTCAAGCATCAAAGCCTATCTTTGCGTATTGGCTAGATACCACGCGATCGATGTGGCGCGAAAACGTTCGAGACAACGAGGAGATGTTTCGCTGGACGACGGGGACGGTTTGCTTCAGCTTGCCGACGATTATACCGTTGAGGGCGATCTTGCCGAGGATGAGCTTCGCCGCGAGGTGCTGTCTGCGGTCAAAGGGCTTGGTGAACCGGACTCAAGCATTATCATACGAAAATTTTATTTCGGTGAGTCCTCAAAGGAGATCGCGGATGCGCTGAAGCTGACGGTATCGGGCGTGGATACGCGCACACACAGAGCCTTGAACAAATTACGAAAATTGTTTGGAGGTAAAGAGGTATGAAAAAGAAACTGAATGAACTGTTTGACGAAGCAAAGCCGCAGGAGCTCGATCAGTTCTCGGAGGAGCTGAACGCTCCCGAACTGACGGACGAGGTGCTTGCTTCGGTCAAGGATAAGGTCTGTAGTAAAACCAATCTGAAGAAGGAGAAGGCCACAAAAGGCGCATGGCTTCGCCTCGGTGTCATTGCGGCTTGCTTTGCTTTAATCATCAGTGTAATGATCGTTGTGCCGTTGCTTCAGGATTCGGGAGGTGGCTCGGTTATGGTTCCTACCGACGGTACGTCCGACTTCTCTTCCACTGAAAAAGACAATGAAAGCATAACTGCTGACGCGACGACAGAAGATATGACAGAAGATACGACAGAAGATACAACCGAGGATACGACCGAAGAGACAACCGAAGAGGTTTATTACTTCCAGACGGTGGAAGGCCTTGCGTTTCTGCAGGATGAGGTTCGCACTGCGACAGGCAGGTTCCGTATAAACCATGAGTACGCAGGAGAAGTGGGCGTGGCTATGCCTGCTGTTAAGCCGCAGATCACGCCCCCCGATACGATCACGCTCGGCTCTGCCACCTATACGGTCAGTGATACGCCTTGGCGTACAGTCGGTCGGGTGTCTCTGTATGCGATCAGCGCAACGCGGGCCATGAACAGTGATCCTGCATCTGCCGTCTTTGATGCCTATACGGGAGAGCTGATGGGTCTATATAACTTCTATATAGACGAGCCAACGGCAGAGACAAAAACGATGAGCCTTGCTGAACGCACGATAGCGGCTGTTGAGTATTATATGCCTCACATTGATACAAGTGTCTATACTTTGGATTGGGAAGGTGAACAACATGTTCGGTTTGGGCGCGTCATCGATGGTTGGTTAACGAATGACGTAATCCACGCCTCGTTCAGAGAGAATAAGCTTATGGCTATCGGCATTTATCAATACAACTATTACACCGACTTTGACGCCGCGTGGCTTGAGGATATCAATTATGAGGAGCACCAGGCAGCGATCGACTCATTGATCGAATATACGAAAAACGGTTATGAGATCAAGGAGCCCAACCTTTTATCCAAGACCATCGTCGTGTTGCCCGATGGAAGATATGCGCTTGCCTATACCTACGAGCTTGAAACAGCAGCACAAACAACGTCAGACGGAACGGTCATTGCCGAGAGGGAATGGTACTGCCGTATCGTGCCGTGCTTTGTCATTGGGTACTCTTCGCGTTCCGGATGAAGACCTTCATAGTCGAAATAATGCTAATGAAAAGCGTTCACCCCGTAAGTCTTTTGAGCTTACGGGGTGTTTTTAGTGAAGCAGTAATTCTCCGTAGGTAGGGAAGGGCCAATAGTCCTTGCCGACGTTGGTCTCAAGTGCATCGGCAAAGGTGCGTACCTCGTTCATAGCGGGAATGAGTACGTCACGCACATAGGCGGCGGCATGTAACGCTGTGCGGGGTGAATCCGAGCCTGCTATGGCAGCATCAAGGCTGTTCGCGGCAGAATAAAGCTCGTCTGCGCCAACGGCGATGCGCGAGGCGATCGCGTTTTCGTGGCCTGTGGGCATTCCTGCGCTCTTCTTGCCCTTGATAAGCTCGCAAAGTGTGCTTTCATATGCGTAGACGGCGGGCAGGATCTCACAGCGCACCATGGAGAGCATGGTCAGTGCTTCGATCTTCGTGACCTTGAAGTAGGTTTCCAGCATGATCTCACTGCGCGAGACGATCTCGGCGGCGGTGAAGATCTTGTGCTTTTCAAAGAGTCTGACGTTCTTTTCGTCGCAGAAATGCGGGATGGCATCTGCGGCGGTGCGGTAGTTGCAAAGGCCGCGTGCTTCGGCTTCGCTTACCCATTCCTCGGAATAGTTGTTGCCGTTGAAAATGATGCGACCGTGCTTCCTGAGGATATCACGTACGATGCGGCGCGCCGCCGCTTCCCGATCCTTGCCGCTTCTTTCAAGTCTTGTGGCAATATCGGTAAGAGCGTTCGCCATGATGGTATTGAGCACCATGTTGGGATCTGCCACAGACTGCGACGAGCCGACCATGCGGAATTCGAACTTGTTGCCCGTGAAGGCGAAGGGAGAGGTGCGGTTTCTGTCGGTGGTGTCCTTGGCAAATTCGGGCACGGAGCCTACGCCGACC
>CAZYFC010000152.1:0-3037 GCA_964646715.1 uncultured Lachnospiraceae bacterium | reverse complement strand
GCGATACCGTCGAAGGGCAGAAGATGCAGATCGTCAAGATAGGTGATCCTGCCGCCATGGTCTTTTATACCAAGATTGTCGTTGATGTGCGTGGCGACGAGTCTTTCTCCGTAAAGCGCGAGCAGGTCGCGGCTTCTGTTATAGCACATCTCGTGCCCCGTGTCGAGACAGAAGCCGACGTTTTCACAGTCTGCAAGGGCTGTCAGCAGGGTATGGAGAAATTCATCGCCCTCGGTGTTTTCAAGGGCGATCGTCACGCCGCGCTCTTTGGCGCGTTCTGCGAGCCTTCGGTAGGTATTGACGCCCGATTGAGTGGGGCTTTCGCCTGTATAGAAGCCGATCCACGCATGGCAGACCATGAGGTCAACGCCCGCATCTGCCACCTCGTCAAGACAGGTGAGAAGCTCGCTCAGGGCGCGCTCTGCCTTTTCGCCGCCCCGCCACATGTCGGCTGAGCCGCCAAACGGCGCGTGCACCGATTGAAAATACATGCCGCTCGAGTCGGCGCGACTGCGGATTGCCTTTAGGTCGATACCGTCGTGCCAATCGACGAAAAAGCCTTCAAAGCCGACCATTTTGAAAAGCTCAATCTGCTCTTCATAGGGAAGGGTGTTTTCAAATAAACCTAAGCACTGCTTCGTTTTCCACATACTCTTTCTCCTGTCACAGAAGGTTACGGTTTGTTGATGCGCCTGTTCGCGCCTCATCTTCTTTGGAACTGTTCTTCAGGCGCAGCCTTTGTGCCGAAAAACAGGGGTGATCCTTTATATCGATCGGACGCAAATCGCTGCTGCAATGAGAATTTTACTGCAAATCCACGTTAGCGGTCATAATCATTGCGCCGATGAATGTAAATAAGCTACGCATAGTCTGATTAGAAGCATATGACGCAAAATGCCTGAAAAAACTCCGTCTTTAAGTGTGATTTCAAAGCGTTCTATATCACGCGCCGCAAGGCGTTATATCACGTCGCTTTGTCTGACCGAGTCAGACAAACGACACTCTCGACGTGCCCGGTCCTCGGAAACAGATCAAAGGGATAAACGACGCCTGCCTCGTATCCCAGCCCTTGCAGGATCGCAACGTCTCTTGCAAGCGTATCGGGATTGCAGGAGATGTAGACGAGTCGGCGGGGTGCTATTTCGGCAATGCGCTTGAGAAGGGCTTCGCCGCAGCCCTTGCGCGGCGGATCGACAACGATGACGTCGGCGGTGTTCAGCTCTTCGCTGTTGGCGTCACCGCAGATGAAAACGGCGTTGTCGATGCCGTTGAGTGCTGCGTTGACCTTGGCGTTTTCAACTGCCTCGGGGACGATCTCAACGCCGAGAAGCGCCTTAGCGCCCGATTCCTTCAGCATGAAAAGACCGATCGTGCCCACGCCGCAGAAGAGGTCGGCAAGGGTGTCTTCTTTTTGAAGCTCTGCGAGCGTGAGTGCCTTTCGGTAGAGCCGTTCCGCCATGTCGCGATTGACCTGATAGAAGGAGGGTGGGGCGAGGCGAAAGCGCATGCCGCAAAGCGTATCTTCAATATAATCTCTGCCGCCGACGAGGGTGAAGTCCCTGCCGAGGATCACGTTGGTCTTTTCCTCATTATGATTCAGCATCACCGAGACGACCTCGGGGTGCTCGGCCATGACCTCATCGGCAAATGCCCTTGCTTTTTTCATGCTCTTGCCGTTGATGACGAGCGTCACCATGACCTCGCCCGTGCCCTCGGCAATACGCAGATAGAGATGGCGAAGAAGCCCCTTGCCCACGGCTTCATCGTAAAGCGGGATCCTTTCTTTCTTCAGCCACGCCGTGACGGTCTTGGCGACAGGGGCGAGCAGGGGGCTTTCGTGCTTACACCCGACGCAGGAAATGACATCGTGGCTTTTCGGCGCAAAAAAGCCGACCGCATAGTCCTTGGTGAGAGGGCATTCCGTTTTGTTGCGGTAGCCCGTCTCTTTGCCGCCCTCGCAGTTGGCGACCGTTAGCGTCAGGCGCGCCTTGCGAAAGGCGTTTTTAACGTATTCGGTCTTGAGGGAAAGCTCGTGCGCGTAGGTAATATGGCGTGTGACGCATCCGCCGCAGGCAGGGAAGGCGGGGCAGTCGCTCGCGAGGCGGTGTGGGGAATCGTTCAGACGCTTTTCCACGCGCGCAACGAGATAATCGGAGGCGACCTTGATGATCTTCGCTTCGACCGTTTCACCTGTGACGGCGTTTGATACGAAAACGACTCTGCCGTCATCTTCAAGTCTTGCCACGCCGTAGCCTTTGTTATTGACGTCGCAAACTGTGAGCTTTGCGAGCGTGTTTTTGCGTACTTCCATGCCTGTTACCCCGATCTTGTAGTTTGTAGATGTATTCTATCATATTTTTTCTTAAAACGCAAGAAAAAAGAACAGGCGCACAAATGGCACCTGTTCTTGTGCAGTTGATCTTTTTTACAGCAGTGTGGCGAGAAGCTCTTCCTGTGATTTGGGCGAGAGGTAGGCGGGCGGCACGTCAAAGACGGTCTTGCAGCCGACAACGCCTTCCCGTTTCATGCGCGCGAGGGCGCGTGCATAGGCAACGATGACAGATGCCGTAAATTCGGGATTGGAGCTGAGCCTCAGGCTGTACTCGATGATATGGCTGTGTTCGAGCGATCTGCCCGTTTTTCCGCTGCGGATCACGAAGCCGCCGTGGGGAATGCCGCTGTGCTCGCGCCTCAGCTCCTCCATCGGGATAAAATGCACGGTGGTATCGTAGTCGGCAAAATAGTTGGGCATTTCCTTGATCTCTTTTTCAATTCTCGCAAGGTCAGCACCCTCTTTAGCCACGACGAAGCATTCGCGCGTGTGCTTTTCCCTCGCGGTGAGAAGGGGTGCATCGCCGCGTCTTACGGCTTCAAGTGCGCTTTCTACCGGAACGGTGTACTGCTTGGCATCGAGAACGCCTTCGATACGGCGGATGGCGTCCGAGTGTCCTTGACTGACCCCCTTGCCCCAGAAGGTGTAATCGTTGCCTTCGGGTATGATCGCGCCTGCCAGCATGCGGTTGAGCGAGAACATGCC
>CAZYFC010000151.1:0-3088 GCA_964646715.1 uncultured Lachnospiraceae bacterium | reverse complement strand
GTCTGGACAACGAGGGCATGGGCTGGGAAGGTCACGATTATAACGAGATCGTTGATCCTCTGACTCCTCAGATGCGTGCCATTGATTCGATCAATCCTCAGGATGAGGCGTTCGGCCTTGCTATCCAAAACGGTGTCACAACAGCTTGCACAGGCCCGGGAAGCGCGAATGTCGTCGGCGGTACGTTCGTCGTTATTAAGCTGGTAGGAAAGCGCATTGACAATATGATCGTCAAGGATCCCGCTGCGATGAAATGCGCGTTCGGCGAGAATCCCAAACGATGCTATGGGCAGGGAAGTAAGAAAAGTCCGATGACCAGAATGGGTACAGCTTCACTTCTTCGCGAGATCTTGTTCAGGACGCGCCGCTATCTTGAAGATAAGGAAGCGGGAATGAATCCGGCATTTGATATGAAGCTTGAGGCGATGCTCCCGGTTATCAAAAAAGAGATACCCTTGAAGGCGCATGCCCACCGTGCAGACGATATCCTCACTGCGATTCGCATTGCTAAAGAATTTGACGTTGATCTGACGCTTGATCATTGCACCGACGGTGCGATCATTGCCGAAGAGCTTGCCGAGGAAGGTTATCCCGCTTTTGTGGGCCCGACGCTCGGCAACAAGAGTAAGATCGAGCTTCGCAACAAGAGCTTCACCACGCCCGCAGCGCTCTATAAGGCAGGCCTTTCTGTCAGCATTATCACGGATGCGCCGGTTATTCCTTTGCAATATCTGCCCCTGTGCGCGGGGCTTGCAGTCACCGCGGGACTTCCCGAAAACGAAGCATGGCGTGCTATTACCGTCAATCCGGCAAGAGCGCTCGGCATTTTCAATCGTGTCGGAAGTCTTGAGATCGGTAAGGATGCCGATATTGTAATATGGAGTGGTGATCCGCTCATTTCGGTTGGAGCCGTGTCGGACACAACTATAGTAGAAGGCAAGATAGTCCATCAAATTTAGTAAGAGAAGGGAATTAGTTATGAAGCGAACGCCTGTTACGGTCGAATTGGATCGATATCCGAGTGCTCTGCACAGTTTTATGGAAGATGCGATGCTGTTTGACAGCAGTTGTTCAAAAGAAGCACGCGTCATTTTCATCGATAAGGACGATGGATATTATCTGAAGAGTGCGCTGCAGGGGAGCCTTAAAAGAGAAGCGGAAATGACTGCTTATTTTCACAAAAAGGGGCTGGCTACCGAGGTGCTTTTCTATCTTTCGGGAGAGCGCGATCACATGCTGACGAGGCGTGTTTCGGGCGAAGATTCCACCTACACGAAGTATCTTGAGGATCCAAAAAGGCTTACCGTTCTGCAAGCCGAGCTTCTTCGTTCACTCCATGAAGCAGATTATAGGGATTGTCCCGCCCGAAACCGTATGCAGGAATACCTTGAAACGGCTGAACGAAATTATCAGAACGGTGTATACGATAGCTCTCTTTTTCCCGACAATTGGGGCTATGCCTCTGCCGAGGAGGCGTGGGAAACGCTTCAGCAGGGAAGAGCGCTTCTGAAATCGGATACTTTGATCCACGGTGATTATTGCCTTCCGAACGTTATGCTTGACGCGTGGCGCTTCAGCGGTTTTATCGATCTTGGTAATGGCGGCGTTGCCGACAGACATATTGACCTCTTCTGGGGCGTGTGGTCTCTCTTCTTTAACTTGAAGACAGATGCCTACAGAGATCTTTTTCTGGACGCCTATGGTCGGGATAAAGTTGATGAGGAGATCCTTCAAATCATTGCTGCTGCAGAGGTATTCGGTTAAGGATGCGATATTGTACGCTGTCTGCATGTTCAGCTTGGTGTGACAGCCTTACTTGCTTTCTACACATGAAAGAGCAGAAAACAACACAGAAAGCATCCTTGCGCGGCAACATAGCGCTCTTTGACGGTGCAAGAAAAAGCAGCAAGGAAGGGTCATAGTATCGCATTTTTCTTTTTCCGCCTTTTCCGTGATTTCTTATTGACTTTCCTGTAAAAATCTGATATAATACGAAAAGTAGGATGAGCAAATAGGGCTTGATCGAATCCCTGCTGAAAACCGACCGAAAATTGAATGCTTCGAGGTGTGGCGCAGTTGGGAGCGCGGGTGGCTTGGGAGTGTTACCTGAGACATCCAAGTCTTTTTTCCATACTCTCAAAAAAGCCTTAGACACTGCGGATTTTCCTCTTTCTTCCTTGAAATGTGCTATAATAAGGCAACGGTCACACAGTATCCCACAGATGCTGAAAATAACGAAAAATTGAATATATCGGGGTGTAGCGAAGCTGGTATCGCACCGCATTTGGGATGCGGGGATCGCACGTTCGAGTCGTGTCACTCCGACCAAAATTTGTGCTTTATGCACTAAAAATCAGTCCTTCTCGCAAGATTAGGACTGATTTTTTGTTTATTATCCCCAATTTACTCTACTATCAAAAGACCACAGTTTTTTACCAAAACGTTTTGTTTCGGCACAAGACACCGGTTTTGAGCGTTTTTGTAACCGTTTTTGGAGAGTTTTTCGAAAATCCCTTTTCTTTGCTTACTGCGACGCAAATTTTGAGGGCTGACGATTGTTTTTCGTCAGCCCTTTGCATACACGAGACACTATCTGATGGATAGATTTTAATTACACATCGCTTCGACAATATCATTTTTATTCAACCGTATAACCGACTCGTTCGATCTTGGTTTTAATAATTTCATCCGCAACGTCCTCTGCGTAAGAAACGGTCAGCTCTCCTTTTTTAAGATCGACTTTTCCCACGACACCTTTAATATCATTTACGGCTTCTTCTACTCTGTTCTTGCAATGCTCGCAGTGCATACCTCCGACCTTGAAGGTCTTTTTGTATTTCACGTCCGATAGCTTCTTGCGTCGCGGCTTATAGCTTCCGCCGCCACAGCAACCACCCTCGCCCTTAAAGTGTTTGACGGTATAAATAACTCCAATCGCCACCATGACGGCAATCATTCCGATGATAATATAGTTCTCCATGATGCCATCATTCCTTTCTCTCTGCAGGTTCGCCATTCACCGCATTCTCCTGCGGTACGTATTTCTTTACGCCGAATATAAAATACAGAATGTGGAACACCCACACAC
>CAZYFC010000150.1:0-3121 GCA_964646715.1 uncultured Lachnospiraceae bacterium | reverse complement strand
GTTCTGCCGACAGAGTAATAACGAAAGGATTCGACTATGGATATTCTGATTGTAACAGGCATGTCCGGTGCGGGCAAGACCGTTGTCGGCAATGTACTTGAAGATTTCGGCTATTACTGTATTGATAATATCCCTGTCCCTTTGATCACGCAATTTATAGACCTCTATCTCAAACAGGAGGATGGAAATAAGAAGATTGCCCTGATCGTTGATGTTCGTGGATGCGAAGATTTTTCGCAGCTTCTTTCTGCGCTCGATAACATCAATAAGAGAAACAACGACGTTTGTAAAATAATCTTCCTTGACGCATCCACCGAGGTTCTTATCAATCGATATAAAGAAACGAGACACATTCATCCACTTGTTCTCTCCAGACAGATCACATTAGCAGAGGCGATCCATATGGAAAGAGAAATGCTTAATACAGTTAAAAGGAAAGCTGATCTTGACTTAGACACCTCCAATCTATCTATCGCACTCTGCCGTGAAAGGATCATTGCCTTTATCTCAGGGTGCGCCACACCGCGTCTTGCGGTTTCCTGCGTCTCTTTCGGCTTCAAATATGGGATTCCATCTGATTCTGATCTTCTTTTCGATGTGCGCTGTTTTCCCAATCCTTTCTACATTCCCGAACTAAAGAATCTTACCGGCCTCGATACTGCCGTCTCCGCTTTCGTTCTCTCTTTTGAAGATGTGCGCGCCTTTCTCGTCCGTCTCTACGACATGATTGATTCTCTGATACCGCTTTACATCAAAGACGGACGCTCGCATCTGACCGTTTCGATTGGCTGTACCGGTGGCAAGCACCGTTCGGTCTCCATCGCAGAAGCTCTTGCAAGACACTTTTCCGAGAACGGACTCTGCAGCGCCAACGCCTCTCACAGGGATATCAAAAAATAAGGAGTAGTTATGTCTTTTTCGTCCGAAGTAAAAAACATGCTCTCTGGTCTGACGATCAAAAAGAACTGCTGCCGAAAGGCTCTCTTGTACGGCCTTTTTTGTGCTCACTCCGATTTCCGCAACCAACGTCTCAGCTTTGCAACAGATAACGAAAAAGTCAGCTCTTTGACATCCTGGGCGTTTCGTCACGTATTTGGCTATATTCCATATTACGAAACCTCGGGTACGCTCCCGGGATACATCACCTACTACAAGATGAAGGCGCTTTCCAAAGAGCAAACCGAACTTTTTATAGGAACTTTTGCCGATGCGGATAGCGAGCTCAACAAACTTTTTACTTGCAGCACCTGTCTCCCCGTTTTTCTTCGCGGTCTTTTCTTGGCAAGCGGAACTGTAACCGATCCATCCAAAAAAGGGTATCATCTTGAGATCTTATTAAAGAGTGAGGCCAATTGTGCGAAGGTCTTCAGTCTGCTCGATGAACAGGGACTCTCACCCAGAAAAACCATTCGTAAGGGAAATCACTCGATTTACTTTAAAAACAGCGAAAGCATTGAGGACTTTCTGACCGTGATCGGTGCGCCGCATGCCGCACTTGACCTAATGAATGCAAAAATCATGCGTGAGATCCGCAACAACGAAAATCGCCGCTCCAACTGCGATGCATCCAATATTTTCCGATCTACGGGGGCTGCCGATCTTCAGATACGCGCTATAAAAAAACTGATCGAAACCGGTAAGATCTCACTTTTACCCGGAGAACTGAAGACCACCGCCATGATACGATACGAAAATCCCGAATGCTCGCTGACCGAAATTGCAGCAATGCACGAGCCCCCCTTAACCAAATCGGGCGTCAACCACCGCATGAAGCGTATCATTGATTTTGCCGAAGAGCAATAAAAAATCTCAAAGAAAGGTCACGGTCTGATATGAATTCCTTCGTTCAATAGCATCTGCACAGCGAATACAGTCTACTAGACGGTGCATGTCGCGTTGCAGATATCCCCAAAGCGGCGAAAGCAAACGGTCATTCTGCCGTGGCCTTGACCGATCACGGCGTTATGTACGGCGTGATCGACTTCTACAAAGCGTGCAAGGAAGAAGGCATCAAGCCGATCATTGGCTGTGAGGTATACGTTGCCGAACGCTCACGCTTTGAAAAATCACGCACTCAGAACTTTTTCAACTGCCATCTCGTGCTTCTCGTGAAGAACGAGATCGGCTATCGCAATCTCATCCACATGGTATCAAAGGCTTTTATCGAGGGCTTTTATATGAAGCCACGTATCGATATGGAGCTTCTTCGCACCCATGCAGAAGGATTGATCTGTCTCTCAGGTTGTCTCTCCGGTCACATCAGCAAGGCTATATTGCAGGACAATATAGAGGAGGCGGAGCGTTACGCCCGGGAGCTTCTCTCTATTTTCGGAAAAGAGAACCTCTTCATTGAGCTTCAGTCCAACCGCATTCCCGAGCAAAAGATCGTCAATCAAGCCGCTCTTGAGATTGCTCGCAAATACGACATATCGCCCGTTGCAACGAATGACGTTCATTATATTCGAAAGCAAGACGCTGAGACGCAAGCGATTCTTATGTGTATTCAGACAAACACGAAGCTGAATGCAGATAACCGCATCGGCTTTGAATCCGACGATTTCTATTACCGTTCGACCGAGGAGATGAAAGCGCTCTTTGCTTTTTGTCCCGAGGCAATCGACAACACGCTCAAAATTGCCGATATGTGTCAGTTTGACTTTGTTTTCGGCAAGAATCAGTTGCCCGTCTACCGTGTGCCCGAAGGCTATACCCCTAAAAAATATCTTGAGAAACTTGCCCGCGACGGATTACAGGCCAAGATCGACTCGGGCGAGATCCTCCTGAACGACAGGATCACACTTGACGATTACAAAAGCCGTCTTCTATACGAGCTGATGATTATCTCAAAAATGGGGTACGATCAGTATTACCTGATCGTGTGGGATTTCGTCAATTATGCCAGAACACATGATATTGCGGTCGGTCCCGGCAGAGGCTCGGGTGCAGGAAGTCTCATCGCCTATCTGATCGGCATCACCGAGGTCGATTCCATCAAATACAATCTGCTGTTTGAACGTTTTCTAAATCCCGAGCGCATTTCAATGCCCGATTTCGATATAGATTTCGGTGATGACAAACGCGATCTCGTTATTGACTACGTTACCGAAAAATACGGAAGCGA
>CAZYFC010000149.1:0-3254 GCA_964646715.1 uncultured Lachnospiraceae bacterium | reverse complement strand
CGAAGGCCTCCATGATGGTGAGGCCGGTATATTCCTTGAACTTGGTGAAGACCTCGGGATTGAGGGCTTCGCCGGCGGTGCAGACGTATTTCAGCGAGGAGAGGTCGTATTTCGCGAGGTCTTCCTTTATGAAGAAGCGGTACATCGTGGGAGGCGCGCAGAAGGTGGTAATACCGTACTTCTTGAAGAGGGGGAGAATGTCGGAAGCAGAGAAACGGTCGAAGTCGTAAGCGAAGACTGCCGACTCGCAGAGCCACTGACCGTAGAATTTACCCCACATGAACTTGCCCCAGCCCGAATCGGAGATGGTGAGATGCAGGCCGTCAGGCGAGACGTTATGCCAATACTTGGCTGTGATAAAGTGACCGAGACCGTAGGTGCAGGCGTGCTCGACGATCTTGGGATAGCCCGTCGTGCCCGACGAGAAGAAGAGTACCGATGCGTCGCGCCCCTGAGCGGTCTTTTCTGTGCGCGGGAAAACGTCGGAGCAGTTTTCAAAGTTGGCAAAGGAGAGCCATCCATCGCGCTCGCCGCCGACGATCACCTTGATCTTGACGGTAGGGGAGGTCTTGAGGGCAAGCTCGGCTTCCTTCGTTACCTCGCCGTCAGCCGTGGCAATGATCGCCTTGACGCCCGCTTTGTTGAAGCGGTAGTCAAAGTCCTTACAAAGAAGCTGATTCGTGGCGGGGATGGCAATGGCGCCGATCTTGTGAAGGGCAAGAAGCGTCGGCCAGATCTGCCAGTGGCGCTTCAAAACGAGCATCACGCGGTCGCCCTTGCCGATGCCGAGGGCAACGAGATAGTTTGCCGCGCGGTTAGAGAGCCTTGCCATATCGCCGAAGGTGAAGCGGCGCTCGTTCTTATCCTTGTCGAGATGGAGAAGGGCGAGCTTGTCGGGCGACTTCTCGGCAATCCTGTCAACGATGTCGTAGGCGAAGTTGAAGCTGTCGAGGTTTTTGAAGTCGATGTCAAGCAGTCTGCCCTCGGTGTCTTCCACCGTATGAATGAACTGATCGGCAACAAGTGCGCGCTTGGCGGCTACCTTGACTTCCTCGATCTTGGTAACGTCGGTCGGCGCGGTGTACTGCATGGCATTGCCGTGGGCATCGGTGACGACGGCGAGAAATTCGCAGTCTTCGCCGCCTGTGGCGATCATGCCGTGAAGGCTTCCGCTGTTATAGTAGATGGCATCGCCGGGGTAGAGTACCTCTTCCTTGCCATCGATCGAGACCTTGAGAGAGCCGGAAAGGATATAGTCAAATTCCTCGCCCTCGTGAGAGGAAACGGGGATCGGAAGGCGGTTTTCCTCCTCGCTGTATCTTGCGCGGACGAGGAAGGGCTCGCTCATTCTGCCTTTGAAGTAGGAGGCGAGATGGTGATACTTAAAGCCCTGTCGTCTCTCAAGCGGCAGGCCCTCGCCTGCGCGAACGATTGAGAAGGTGGAAAGGCGGGATTCATCTCCCGTGATGAGGGCGGTGATGTCTACGCCGAACAGATTGGCGCAGTTGTGCAGGAAGGTGAAGGAAAAATCCGAGTCACCGTTTTCACAGCGGATGTAGGTCTCTTCGGGTACTCGAATAATCGAAGCTACCTCTCTTGTGGTTTTGCCCGAGATCAGTCGTAATTCGCGCAGTCGCTCGGCGATTTGCTTGAGTTGATTTTCCATAGTGTTTACCTTGTTCTTCTGACGAGAAGAAGCTCCTTTCTTTCCCGAGGGAATACTACTGTAAAAATAAAACGATATACCGATTATAGACCTTGATACCCCTTTTTGTCAAGAGAATTTTTGCATAAAAAACAATTTCCTCGCATATTTTTTGGGGTTTTCAAATCATTTTGCGCAACGCTTGATTTTTTTCCGAGGATTGTGTCCGAAGCCCTTCCTTCCGCTTAACGGAGACGGAATTCCCGATTCCCATAAAAGATTATCCTGCGGCAGTTGACAAGGACTGATTGCCCATGCTATAATGACCGTGTTGGGAAAAGATCCTCCCATTCTATCATGAAAAGAGGGAGAAAATGAAGATCGGTGCACAGTTTTTTACCGTTCGCGACCTATGCCGCACGCTTGAGGGGCTTGACGAGACCATGAAACGGGTGGCGGATATCGGTTATACCTCGATCCAGCTTTCGGGTGTCTGTGCCTATGATGCCGATTGGATGGCAGAAAGGCTGAAGGCTTACGGTCTTACCTGCGATCTGACGCATTACGACTACAAAAAGACGGTCAACTCGACCGACGAAACGATCGCCTTTCACGACCGCATGGGCTGCCGATATATCGGCCTCGGCTATTCTGCGCGTCTTGCCGGGAAAGACGCGCTGGATGCCTTCGTAGAAGAGCTTCGTCCCCTTTTGCCGAAGCTGGCCGCATCGGGACACAAATTTATGTATCATAATCATGACGGTGAATTTGCTAAGCGCGACGGAAAAACGCTGCTCGAGCATTTTTGCGACGCCTTTTCGCCCGACGAGCTCGGCGTGACGCTCGACTGCTATTGGGCGCAGGCGGCGGGTGCGGATCCCGCTGAATGGCTGAGAAAGCTGAAGGGGCGCGTTAACTGCGTGCATTATAAGGATATGGTCTATTCGACGAACGACAAGGCCGTTCGCATGGCAGTCGTGGGGGAGGGCAATATGAACTACCCCGCGATTATTGAAGCGTCGTATGACGCAGGCGTTGAATACGCCTTTGTCGAGCAGGATACCTGCTACGGTGAAGACCCGGTCGACTGCCTGAGACGCAGTTATCTTTACCTGAAGGCACAGGGGCTTTCGTGATCTGATATTTTTACAGCCGTTTGGCAAGGAGGAGTTTTACATATGAACAAGGTCAGAATGGGTATCATCGGCGTGGGCAATATGGGCTCAAGCCACGTCAATCATATACTTGAGGGAAGATGCCCTGAAATGGAGCTCGCGGCAGTTGCCGACGTTGACAGGGCGCGTCTTGAATGGACTCGGGACAACCTCGCCAAAAAGAGGGAGACTACGCCCTCCTTGCCCGATATCGCGCTCTTTTCGGATGCAAGCGAGCTGATCAAAAGCGACCTTGTCGATGCGGTCATCATCGCCGTGCCGCATTACGATCACCCCCGCTACGCCATCGAGGCTCTGCAGGCAGGGCTTCACGTTATGTGTGAAAAGCCCGCAGGCGTCTACACCCTGCAGGTGCGCGAGATGATCGCTGAGGCAGATAAGCATCCTGAGCTGAGATTCGGTATGATGTTCAATCAGCGTACCAACTGCGTCTA
>CAZYFC010000148.1:3033-3276 GCA_964646715.1 uncultured Lachnospiraceae bacterium | reverse complement strand
GCGAATATGGATATCTTTGCACTGTCCCGCCACGTCGGGACCGCCCTGCGTGCCCGGGAAAATGGCCTTGTTGATCTTCTTGGCGTATTCCTCGTTGTTAGTCAGGATCATACCGCCGCGAGGGCCTCGAAGCGTCTTATGCGTGGTGGTAGTCACGATGTCGGCATAGGGCATGGGCGAGGGATGCATGCCTGTGGCAACCAGCCCTGCGATATGTGCCATATCGACCATAAGAAGCGCACC
>CAZYFC010000148.1:0-3023 GCA_964646715.1 uncultured Lachnospiraceae bacterium | reverse complement strand
CGTTATCGTGCGCGATCTTCGCAAAACGCTCAAAATCGATCGTACGGGGATAAGCCGAAGCGCCTGCCACGATCAGCTTGGGCCGATACTCTTTGGCAAGCCGTTCGACCTCAACATAGTCGATTCTGCCCGTTGTGCTGTCAACACCGTAAGGCACAAAGTTATAAAGAAGACCCGATACGTTGACCGGACTGCCGTGCGTCAGATGCCCGCCTTCAGCAAGAGACATACCGAGAACAGTATCGCCGGGCTTCAGAAATGCGATGCAGACAGCAGTGTTGGCCTGTGCGCCGCTATGGGGCTGAACATTCGCAAAGCCCGCGCCGAAAAGCTGCTTGGCACGCTGAATGGCAATATCCTCCACGATATCCACACACTGGCAGCCACCGTAGTATCGCTTGCCCGAATAGCCCTCGGCATACTTGTTGGTCAGAACCGAGGAGTTCGCTGCCATCACAGCCTCTGAAACGAAATTCTCGGATGCGATCAGCTCAATACCGTCCTGTTGGCGCAAAAGCTCCTTGCCAACGGCATCGGCAACCTCGGGGTCGAAGCTCGCAAGAAAATCGAGATTTCTGTAAATCATTTTGTCAATCTCCTTTTTCAGACAACAATTTTGTATGACAACGACATTATACAGTGTTTTTTTCGATTTGTAAAGACGATTATCCCGATTTCATCAAATTTGTTGACATATACATTTTTTGTTGATATAATACTCGTATATCATAAAAAATACACATACGGAGGCACTTATGTTGATCAAGCTTTGGGAAAAGGCGATCCCGTATAACACAGAAGCCCTCACGTCCATCCCTTATCTGACGCCCTACCCCGTTGAGGGAGCAAAAAAATGCGTCGTCATCTGTCCCGGCGGCGGATACGAGCATCTTTGTCGCGACAAAGAGGGAGAATGGATCGCAGAAATGCTCAACCAAAACGACATATTTGCCTTCGTGCTTGAATACCGACTCAAGCCCTACCATAATCCCGCCATGCTGGAAGACGTTACCCGTGCTGTACGCGTTGCGCGAAGAGAAGCCGCAACCTACGGTTACGATTCGGACAAGATCGCCGTTATGGGTTTTTCGGCGGGTGGACACCTCGCTTCCATGGCGCTCACGCACTTTGACTACGGCAAAGA
Organism: uncultured Lachnospiraceae bacterium; assembly: GCA_964646715.1. Classification (GTDB taxonomy): domain Bacteria; phylum Bacillota; class Clostridia; order Oscillospirales; family CAG-272; genus RGIG1993. The sequence goes on along the minus strand of CAZYFC010000148.1, from coordinate 1,879 downwards.
GGGTGACGAGACCGACAGACTGTCCTCGCGTCCCGATATGGGTATCCTCTGCTACCCCGTTATCACTATGGACGACTTCACGCACGAGGGCTCACGCTACAACCTCCTCGGCGAGATGTGGCAAGATGAAAAGGCGCGTGAAACATTTTCCTCCGAAAAACAGGTAAGACCTGATACGCCGCCGACCTTTCTCTTTCACACGGCCGCCGACACCTGCGTCCCTGTGGCAAACGCCATCGTTATGGCTCAGGCGTTAATGGCAAACAAGATCCCGACCGAGCTTCATATCTTTCCCGCCCCCGACCACGGTATTGGAATGGGTCACACGCCGGACGCCATGCACGCAGGACAGTGGGTGCGGCTACTGCTGAACTTCATCGAAACCTATCTGATATGACATTACTCTTCCTTAACGCAGCTGTTATATCCGAATCATTATCAACGTATACAACAGGAGACGTCCTTTATGCTTTCCAACACGATCGCCGCAATAGCCACACCTTACGGCAGAGGCGGCATCTCCGTCATCCGTATTTCAGGTGATGGTGCAATTCAGATTGCCGACAGGATCTTTAAGCCTAAGGGCAAAAGAACGCTTGCCGATAGCGCAGCAGGCAGGATCCTTTACGGCGACATTATTGCCGACAAAAAGGTGATCGACGACGGCATGGCAGCCGTTTTCCGCGCCCCTCATTCCTACACGGGCGAGGACACGGTTGAGATCTCTTGCCACGGCGGTATTCTCATTACCGAGGCGGTTCTGACCGCCGCCCTGACGGCAGGCGCACGTCAGGCAGAAGCGGGCGAATTTACCAGGCGTGCCTTTATTAACGGCAAACTCTCACTCACCGAGGCGGAGGCTGTCATCAATCTGATCGACGCCGAAACCGAGGATATGATGCACCTTGCACGTTCGCACACCTCCGGCGTCCTTTCACGCAGGATTGACTCTATCTATCAGAAGCTCCTATCGCTCGTTTCGCAAGCATATGTCTACGCCGACTATCCCGACGAGGATCTCACCGATCTTTCTCCCAAGGAGATCCGTGAAGGCATCACGGAGGCACTTGCCGATGTAGAGTCGCTTCTTGCCACCTTCAAGGCAGGACACGCCATCTCGGAAGGGATCTACACCGTTGTTGCCGGCAAGCCGAATACAGGCAAGTCGTCTCTTATGAACGCACTTCTGGGCAGAAACCGCGCCATTGTCTCTTCACACGCAGGCACAACGCGCGATTATCTTGAAGAAAAGGCAACGGTTGGCAGAATCTTTTTGAAGCTGGTCGACACCGCAGGCATTCACGAATCGACCGACGAGGTCGAAAGGATCGGCATTGACCGCTCTGAAGCGGCGCTTGCAAACGCCGAGCTTGTTCTCGCCGTTTTCGACGCTTCTCTCCCCCCCGATGAGGAAGACCGTGCGTTCCTTGAAAAGCTCGGACAGATCACCGCGCCCAAGATCGCCATTTTGAATAAGAGCGACCTTGAGAACGACGCGACCGACCGTTATCTGCCCTACTTAAGGGAAGGCTTCGTTTCGATCCTTGCACTTTCCGCGAAACAAGGGGATGGAATTGAAAAGCTCAAGGACACTGTAGAGAGTCTTTTCATTTCGGGTATCATTGACTATGACACCGACGCCATCGTCGCAAACGCACGGCAAAATGCATCGCTCAAGATGACTGCCGAGCATTTAAGACGCGCACTTGACGCACTTGATGCAGGCTACACGCAGGACGTTGTCTGCATGGATATCGAGAACGCGATGACCACCCTTGGCGAGACAGACGGCAGAAGCGTGACAGCCGATATCGTCGACAGCATCTTTCATCGCTTCTGCGTGGGAAAATGAGCGCTAAGGGTGCATTCAATAAGCATT
>CAZYFC010000147.1:0-3309 GCA_964646715.1 uncultured Lachnospiraceae bacterium | reverse complement strand
TTCGACCGAAAATTCGGGCGATACCGGCGAGCCGTTAGGTGAGGATAGCGAATGAGATCCTGATGGATTTTCGCGCCAAGAAGAAAAACCGATGCGAGGTCTCGATGCACGACACGATCGACGTTGATAAGGACGGCAACCCCTTGACCTATATGGACATCATCTGCTGTGACGAATCGGTGGCGGATACCGTGTTTGACCGCATCGGCAGTCAGAAGGCGATGGATCTGATCGCTACCTGCCTCACGGACCGTGAGCGTTATATTATTGCGAGGCGATACGGTCTTGATAACACGCCGCCCTTGACGCAGAGGGAGCTTGCGGAGGAAATGGGCATCTCACGCTCCTACGTCAGCCGCATTGAAAAGTCTGCTCTTGCAAAGCTCGCTGAGGGTATGAATCTCCCTCTTGTAGAGAAAAATGACGTATAAAGGGCATTTTTTCGGCATATAGTTTACCAAAAAAACAAAAAAGGAGATATTGACTGTGGATTACAACGAATATGCGCAAAACAGCCGAGAGGTGATCCTTCGCTGTAAAGAACAAGAGTCGACATCGCTTGAAGTCAGTCGCGATTTCATTTTGCCCGATTCTTACGCCGACATTAAACGCATCCTTTCGGTGACTGCATCCCTTGCCCCGACGAACGCTTACTGCGAGGGACACCGCGCCTATTACGGCGGAGAAGTAAACTGTCGCGTGATATTTGTCAGCGAGGAGGGAAGTGTACACGGCATACCCTTTACACTTGACTATGAGGGGTCTTTAACGCTCGGCCCTGCCGAGGGAGTTTATCACGCCGCCTTTCTGCCTGCGCTTGAGAGCGTGTCAGCACGCTCGGTCAATCCGCGCAAGATCGGTATCAGAGCGCGGCTTGATACAGGGCTTTACACATGGGAATCTAGAAACGCGCAGGTTGCCTTCCCGGGCACCCTGACGCCTCTTGATCTTGAGAGCTTTGAGGAAAAGACCGAAAACGCCGCCTATCTGTCGTTCTTGTATTGCTCGGCGTGTGGCATTGAATCGGGTGACGATATCGCCTTCGATCTTCCCTTTGGAGGCATTGACGAGATCCTTGCGACGAATATCGTCTTTTCGGATATCACGGCCGAAACGAGAGAGGATGCCCTTGCGGTGAACGCCGTGGCAAATATTGATATCCTGTATCGGAAGACTAACGGCGAGGGAGAGGAAAAGGCTGTTTTTGCATCCCGTCAGCATCGCATCGCGCTTTCAACGCTCGTTGAATGCGAGGGTGCAAGGGAAGGAGATGCCGCCGTGGCGTGTCTGTATATAGAAAAGACCGTCTGCCGCCCTTCTGAAAACGAGGTGGGCGAAAAACAGATCGCCGAGCTTGATTTTTCCTACTGCGTGTATGCCGCTGTAGCCCAAAAAGACGAGGTTGCCCTGACTAAGGATCTCTATTCGACCGCTTACGAGTGTGATAACATCGAGGGAGAGCTTCGCCTTTCGCGCTTCATCGGTCAAAGGACACTCTCGGCGCGCGTTTCGTCGGATATGTCTGTTGGCGATAAGGGTGAGGTAATTGCGTCAAATGCCGTGATACGGGGCGTTACGTTGGTAAAGGATGAGAACGGCTACGGCAATCTCAAGGGACTTCTTGCAGTAACAATGCTTTTGCAAAATGAAGAGGGAAGCCTTTTTTCTGACAGTGTGGAGCTTTCCTTCAGCGCCGAAAGCGGCTTCTCCATCGATTCTCCATGCGAATACTTCCTTTCAGCATATCCCGAACGGCTGAAGATCACGGCAAAGGAGGGGGGCGTGCTTCTCGAAGCGTCGCTTACGCTTTCGTTTCTTCTCTGGCAAAATGTCAAGGAGCGTGCGATCGTTTCCTCAAGCGCCGTTGCCCCTTGCGAAAAGCGTGACGGCGATGCCTTTACCGTCTATTTTCCTTCGGCTGACGAGGATGCATGGGCGATCGCCAAAAAATACCGTGTACGCGAGAGCGATCTCATCCTTTCGGGTAATGCGAAGGGAAGGGGAAAAGAGGCGCGACGCGCGCTCATTCTGCCGCAGAAGAAAAAGGCACTCTTCAGCGGCGTGATCAATTGAAAAAGATAGGGCAAAGAGACAGAGCAAGCGACGAAAAAGCCGCTTGCTCCGTCTCTTATTTTTTTCTTTTTTTCGAGCTTTTTCGCCTGTCTCGTGACAGTTTTTAGAAGGCATAAAAAAGGAGGTGCTGTTCACAATAAAACGTGAAGAGCAATTTGCCTTCGCAACTTTTTTCGAGGAAAGGGCACTTTGTCTATCGATGGCAAGGTCAACAAACGTTATGCAAAAACACTTCAAAAAGAGTCCTCGTCCGCTCTTCCTTCTTTTGATCCTGTTCGTGTCGTCGGCAACACTCATTTCATCTCTTGCCGTTTCACTCGTCGGCAAAACGGTTGCCGACGGTTTTCTCATTGATATATCAAGCGTCTCTTGTACCGCAACGAAGACGGCATTCTACGCGCCGGGCGGTATGAGCTTCGGCGTTCGTCTTTCTACGAATGGCGTACTCGTCGTTGGCTTTACGAAGGGAGACGGTCAGAGCGTCTGCCCCGCGGAGGCGGCCGGACTTCGCACGGGGGACGTGATCGAAAGCGTTAACGGGAGAGCGGTCAACGCCGCTTCCGAGCTGGTAAGCTGCATCGAGAGCTGCGGCGGCAAGGAGGTCACGCTGTCGGTGATACGCGATGAAAACAGTATGACCCTCAGCTTTTTGCCGCAAAAGGATGCATCGGGAGCATACCGCGCGGGTGTATGGGTGCGTGACTCGACGGCGGGGATTGGCACGGTGACGATGGTCGATCCTGAAAGCGGCTGCTTTTTTGGTCTCGGTCACGGTATTTGCGATAGCGACACCGGCGTTCTGATGCCGCTTCTCAAGGGCAATGTCTACGACATATCGGTGGTCGCGGTCCGTAAAGGCAAGGTCGGTGCGCCCGGAGAACTGAAGGGCTATTTTTCCTCCGAGCTATCGGGCATTCTTCTCAAAAACACCGCCTCGGGTGTTTTCGGGCGCTATCTGTCACCCGAAACACTTTCGCTTTCCAAGCCCATGCCGCTTGCCGAGCGTCAGGAGGTCAAGGTCGGTAAAGCAACGATCTATTCCACGCTGACTGACGGAAAGACACGGGCATACGACATCATGATCACCAAGATCTCGGATCCTGTGGGAGACTCGAAGAATTTTGTGATCGAGGTAATTGACGAGGCGCTTCTTGCCGAGACGGGCGGCATCGTTCAGGGCATGTCAGGCTCACCCGTGATCCAGAACGGTAAGATCGTAGGGGCTGTCACCCACGT
>CAZYFC010000146.1:0-3321 GCA_964646715.1 uncultured Lachnospiraceae bacterium | reverse complement strand
CAGCCAATTGGTCTTGCCGTTGCCCTGCAGAATGCCGAAGAGCGTCAGGTCGATGATACCGCCCGAGAAGGTCATACCAACGCCGACACCGAGGGCGTGCATCAGCATATAAGAAACGCCCGCGAGGATCGAGTGGATGACGTAAAGGGCGGGGGCTACAAAGAGGAAGGTGAACTCAAGCGGTTCGGTGATGCCGGTTAAGATCGAGGTGAGGGCGGCGGAAAGGAGAAGACCGCCGACCGTTTTTTTCTTTTTGGGATCGGCGCAGGTGTACATGGCAAGCGCAGCGCCCGGAAGGCCGAAGATCATCAAGGGAAATTTACCGCTCATGAAGCGGGTGGCCGAAACCGAGAATCTCGTGGTGGAGGGAGAAGCGAGCTCTGCAAAGAAGATATTCTGTGCGCCGTAGATCATGACGCCGTCGATCATTGCGGAGCCGCCGACGCCGGTTTGCCAGAAAGGCAGGTAGAAGACGTGGTGAAGACCGAAAGGAATGAGGATGCGTTCAATAAAGCCGTAGATCAGCGTGCCCGCATAGCCCGACTTCAGAACGAGGTCACCGAGGGCGTAGATGCCCATCTGCACGTAGGGCCAGAGGAAGAACATTACGACACCGACGACGGTATAGACGACGGTGGAGATGATCGGAATAAAACGCGTGCCACCGAAAAAGGATATGACATTGGGAAGGCGTATCTTATAAAATCGGTTGGTGAGGGCGGCGACGCCGAGACCTACGATGATGCCGCCGAAAACGCCCATCTGTAGAGAGTTGATACCGACGACGTTGGCGATCGTACCTTCCTGCATCACGCCCTCTTCAAGTCTTCCCGAAATGAGAAGAAGCGCATTGATCGTTTTGTGCATGACGAAGAAGGCGATAGCCGCCGAAAGGGTGGCGGTGGCTTTTTCATTTTCCGCCATGCCGAGTGCAACGCCCATGGCAAAGAGAATGGGCAGGTTATCGAAAATAACCGTACCGACGGAGGAGAGAAGGGTGAAGATCGAATATAAAACCGTGCCGGGGCCCATGATATTCATCAGATTATAGGTCTCAAGCATGGTGGTGTTAGTCAGGGATGCTCCAATGCCTAGGAGGAGCCCTGCAATGGGCAGTAGTGCTATCGGGAGCATGAAGGCTCTGCCGACGCGCTGGAGGAGACTGAAAAAGCCACTGCCGCGCTTTTGTTTTTTGACTGCTTCGGACATGAGTAGTAACCTTTCTTTTTCGTTTGGATGTCAAGTATACCTTCGCTGCTATTTTGTCGGTGCGTCCTTTTTTTTATGCAAAGGTCGGAAAGGGAAAAGCAGGAAAGCGGCGATGGCGACCGGAACTTGACAAAACGATTTTTTTATGCAATACTGAAAGAAAAAGAAAAGGTGCGTTTTTATGCGGTTTGTCTTTGTGTGGCTGCTTTACGCCGCGTGCTTCATCCTGCTCGTGTTCGCAATGGCGAATATTTACGTTATCGATAAGAAAGAAGCGGTCTCGGGTAAAAGACGGTGTTTGACCTTGAAGCGCTTTCACAAGCTCTTTCTCTCGTCGGACAGCGACTGTCCGGGCAAGATCGCTCTCAGGACGCTCTGGCGCGAGCTGATTCTCTATTTTCTCTTCATCGCCATGATCGTCCTTCTTGTCGTAAGCTATTACGCGGACGATCCTGTGAAGCTTTCGGCATATGGAGTCTATGCGGCTGTCACACTTTTTTTCACGCTTTATACCACAGTGCGAAGATTCAGACGTTGACCTGTTGACAGTATTTTTTTGAGAGAATTTGAGGTTTATATGAAGATCAAAGTCAAAAAGCTATCCTATGACGAAGTGATGGCGCTTGAACGCCCCACACACCAAAAGCCGATCAAACCTTGGTTTCTTTTCCGCACGCTTGTGAGACTCCTTTCGATCCCCGAGCTTGTTCAGGCAAGATTCAGCTACACCTTTCCGGACAAAAAGAAGCTGCCGAAGGGGCCGTATCTCATTCTGATGAATCATTCAAGCTTTCTTGACTTGAAGATCGCCTCGAAAATTCTCTATCCCATGCCTTATAATATCGTTTGCACCTCCGATGCCCTGATGGGCAAGGCGTGGCTGATGCGCCGTATCGGATGTATACCGACCGCCAAGTACGTCAGCGACATGACGCTTCTCAAGGATATGAAGCACGCCCTGCATAAGAACAACACGAGTGTTCTTATGTATCCGGAGGCGGGTTATTCCTTCGACGGCTGTGCGGTGAAAATGCCCGAGAATCTTGGCACGCTCTTCAAGGTGCTTGGCGTTCCCGTTCTGATGATCACCTCTCGAGGCGCTTACCATCACGATCCGCTTTATAACGGTCTGCGCCAAAGACAGGTCAAGGTCAGTGCCGACGTGAAATTGCTCGTTTCCTCTGAAGAAATCGAGGCGAAGAGTGCCGAGGAGCTTGATCGGGTCGTGAAGGACGCCTTCTCCTTCGATAACTTCAGGTGGCAGTTTGAGAACAGGATCAAGATCGACGAGCCCTTCCGCGCCGAAGGGCTTGAGCGTGTGCTTTACAAATGCTGTGATTGCTCTACTGAAGGGCAGATGGCAAGCGAAGGTGCGATCCTTTTCTGCCGCGCATGTGGACAGCGCTTTACGCTTGACGAATACGGAAGGCTTCACGCCGAAAGAAATGTAACGCGCTTTGAGCATATCCCCGATTGGTATCGTTGGGAGAGAGACTGTGTCGGGAAGGAGATAGAAGCTCAGAATTACCGTATTGAATCGGACGTGAGGATCTGTATGATGGTCGATTATAAGGCCGTCTACGAGGTGGGAAGCGGTCATATCGTACACGACATGGAGGGCTTCCATCTGACGGGATGCGAGGGGAAGCTGAGGTACGAGCATAAGCCTTTGTCCTCGCACGGCGTTTGCGCTGACTTTTTCTGGTACGAGATGGGCGATGTGATCGGTATCGGTACGAAACGGGAGACCTATTACTGCCTACTTGACGATATTTCAAAGGTTACGAAAGCGCGTTTTGCCGCCGAGGCGCTTTACGACAAGCTGAAAAAACGTACGAATAGGCAGGGATGAAACGCAGCTCCTTTCGTTTTTCCGTTGCTCTTCTTTAAAGCGTTTCCCGCTTTTTCGGGAAACGCTTTTTGATCTTGAAACAAGAATTCGGAAATTGTTGTGAAATATTGTAAAAATAGTTGACTTTTTTCTGCGGATATGCTATACTGACAAAAAAATGAGAAAGGCGTTGACGAAGAGGGCGCTGAATGAGATCGCAAAGAGACGCGGCGGTTGAATATTATAATAAGGGTGGAGCTGATTCCGGTAATTCAGATGTG
>CAZYFC010000145.1:0-3369 GCA_964646715.1 uncultured Lachnospiraceae bacterium | reverse complement strand
TATGCGCGGCAGAACGCTTGATGACAGCTTTATCATCCTCGACGAGGCGCAGAATACCACACCTGAACAGATGAAGATGTTTCTGACGCGTCTCGGCGTTTCCTCCAAGGCGGTGGTGACGGGTGATATTACCCAGACCGATCTTCCGTTCGGAAAGGAAAGCGGCCTTGTGGAAGCACTCAAGATCCTTGACGGCATCGAGGAGATCGCCATTCACCGCTTTACCGAAAAGGACGTTGTGCGCCACAGACTCGTGCAGAGGATCATCCTCGCCTACGAAAAGAACGCCAAGGACAGAAGCGAAGCGCGCAAGCAGTCGGTCAAAAAGACCTATCGCCGCAAGCCGCAGGGGGATAGAACGTGAAGCACACGATTGATATTACCAACGATCAGGATAAACTTTCTTTTTCCTTTTCTATGCGTCGCCTGATCTGCCGTGCGGTAAAGACTGCCCTTGCCTACGAGGGCTTTGGGCGCTCTGCCGAGGTCTCGGTGACAGTTGTCGATAACGAGACGATCCACGGCATGAACCTTGAGCATCGCGGCATAGACCGACCGACAGACGTGCTTTCTTTTCCGATGTTTGACGAGGATTTTGACGACGGCGAGGATGCTGTTCTGGGAGACATCGTCATCTCGCTTGAAAAAGCGAAGGAGCAAGCCGAGGAATACGGTCACTCGCTGAAGCGGGAGATCGCCTTCCTCACGGTGCATTCCGTCCTCCATCTGCTCGGCTACGACCACGAGGAGGGTAAAGCGCAGGAGAGCGAGATGTTTGCCCGTCAGGAAGCGATCCTCGGAAAAATGGGACTGAAACGATAATACACCAATGACAGACTATACAGAAAGGTCGCTGAAAAGCGAGATCAAGCGCATGAAAAAAACGGGATTCATTGCCATTGTGGGCAGAGCCAATGTCGGTAAGTCCACACTCTTAAACGCCATGTTGGGCGAAAAGGTTTCAATCGTATCGAAAAAGCCGCAAACCACCAGAAACCGTATTACCGGCATTCTCACCAAAGACGAAACGCAGTTCGTGTTCGTTGATACCCCCGGTATGCATAAACCGAAGACCTCGCTTGGCACCTATATGGTGAAGGCGATCAACGGCGCCGTTGCCGACGTGGACGGCGCGATCCTCGTGGCCGATGCCTCCTACCTGCCGGGTGACATTGAAAAAAAGCTGATCGAGAAGCTGAAGGGGCTTGACCTGCCCATGATCCTTGTTCTGAACAAAACAGACCTTGCAAGCCCCGCCGTGATCGCCGAGACGATCACCGCCTACGCGTCTTTAGCCGACTACGCCTCTGTCGTGCCTATGTGCGCGATGAAGAACGACGGCGTTGAGATCGTGCTTAACGAGGTCGAGAAGATCCTGCCCGAGGGAGAGTTTATCTTTCCTGAGGACGAATTGACCGATCAGCCCGAAAGACAGATCGCTGCCGAGGTCATTCGTGAGAAAATCCTGCGTACCTGTGACGACGAGATCCCCCACGGCTGTGCCGTTGTGATTGAGGAGTTCAAGGAGACGAGAGAGACGGTCAAGATCCGCGCCGAGATCTACTGCGAGAGGGAATCGCACAAGCGCATTCTGATCGGTAAGGGTGGCGCAACGCTCAAGACCATCGGCAGCTACGCAAGAGAGGATCTTGAAAAATTTTTCGGTGTGAAGATCTACCTTGATCTTTGGGTACGCGTTAAGGAGAATTGGCGCGACAAGCCCTCCGCGGTCTACGATTTCGGCTACAAGCCCGACGATACCTGACTCTGAGCATACGAAAAGGCGGGTGATCCCATTGGCAAAAAAAACGATCGGCACCAAAGCGGTGGTCATCCGTGAAGTCACGGTGGGTGAAGCTGACAAGCTGCTCACGCTCCTGACACCCGAGCTTGGCCGCATTACCGCGCGCTGTCGCGGTGTGCGCTCGCTGAAAAGCCGTCGCTTTGCCGCCGCACAGCTCTATATGTACTCCGATATGATCCTTTCGGAGAAGGACGGGCTGTATACCCTTGAGGAGGCTGACACGATCGAGAGCTTTTTCGGTATCCGTGAGAGTCTTGCCTCGATCGCCTGTGCCAATTATTTTTCCGAGCTTCTCAACCATGTGACAGTCGAGGGCGAGGGGGATGCCGATATGATGCGGCTCTTCCTCAATTGTCTCTACGCGCTTGCCAACAAAAAAGAAATCGCCGTGACGAAGGTCAAGGCGGTATTTGAGGCGCGTCTTGTGGCTCTTCTCGGTATTCAACCCGATCTTTCAGCCTGTGCCACCTGCGGCAAGCCTTTTGAAAAGGGCTGGCTTGACGTTTCGGACGGCGTGCTTCTCTGTGCCGATTGCTTGCTTGACGGCGGAAATCAGCATGAGGACGGCTTTGCGGAGGGTGAAAGACTGCTTCTGCCGATGAGCGGCGAGGTAGTTCGCCTCATTACCTATCTTGCAGAATGTGACCTCAAGCGTCTTTTTGCCTTTTCTGCATCGGACGGGCTTCTCGAGGAGCTTGCGAGGACAGTGGAGCGCTATCTCGGCTACCATATCGGCAAAAAGCTCGACACACTCGTTTTCTACCATTCCATTATCTGATTGCCGTTTTTACGGCTGATTTTATACCGCTATGACTGATTTTACAAAAGCACTGACCACACTTGAATTTTATAAGATCACCGACATGCTCGCTTCTCTTGCCTCCACCGAGGGGGCGAAGGCGATGGCACGCGCACTCGTGCCGTCGGGTGACATCGCTTTCGTGCAAAAGCATCTGCGCGAGACGACTGATGCCAAGAATATGTCGGCGGCAAACGGCAACCCCTCCTTCGGGGGCGTTGTGGACGTGACTGCCTCAGCCGCGCGCGCCTGCAAGGGCGCGATGCTGACGACACGCGAGCTGCTTGACGTGGCAGATCTTCTGCACGTCACCGCGCGGCTCGTTGCCTATGCGGGCGAAAAAAGTGAAACGGCAGGCTCCCTTGCCGAGATCTTTTCGCGCCTCGTACCGAATAATCGCGTGGAGAGCGACATCAAGCGCGCCATCGTTTCGGAGGATATGATCGCCGACGACGCCTCTCCCAGGCTGTATGAGATCAGACGCTCCATCAAGCAAGCGAACAGCCGCGTGCGCGAGATCCTGCAGAAGTTCATCACGAGCGATACCTATGCTAAGATCCTGCAGGACAATATTATCACGCTTCGCAACGGACGTTACGTGATCCCCGTCAAGGCGGAGCATAAAGGTGAGATAAAGGGACTTGTGCACGACACCTCTTCGTCGGGCGCGACGATCTTTATTGAACCGATCGCCGTCGTGGAGCAGAACAACGCACTGAAGGAGCTTGAGATCGCCGAGACGAAGGAGATCGAGCGCATACTCTAC
>CAZYFC010000144.1:0-3373 GCA_964646715.1 uncultured Lachnospiraceae bacterium | reverse complement strand
CATTCAGGCGATCGAACTGCGTGATTATAACTTCTTTATGGCGCTTACCTTCTTCTATACCTTTATCGGACTTCTCTCCGGTATCGTGATCGACATCAGCTATGGCTTTATTGACCCGAGAATCAGAATGGGGGCGAAGAAATAATGACGGAACAGACCTATCCGAACATTCCGAAAGAAAAATTTGAATTTGCCCACCACGGTGAAAAGCTCCACGATAAGAAGTTTGACACCAAGCCCATCGGCTATTTCAAGGATGCATGGCTTCGCTTCTGCAGGAACAAGAGCTCGGTCTTCGCCGCTTGCATCATTATCGTTCTCGTTCTCTTTGCCATTCTTGCACCGATCTTCTCACCCTACACGGTCGAATCGCGCGACGGCTTCTACGCAACAGTTCTGCCCAAGAGCGAACTTTTCTCCAAGCTCGGCTTCTGGGATGGCACGACGACTAAGTCGACAACCAAGGCAGGCTACCTCTATTATGCCTCAATCGGCAAGGAAAGTGGCTTGGATGCCGTCGTGGGCGAGCCTGTCGTCAAGACCGACGCCGAGGGCAACGAGATCTATACCTTCAAATACGATTCCTATAATGCAGTCGGCTATACCTTCCTCAACCTGACGGCTGACGAGTATCAGGCGCTTCTCGACTACCAGGATGAGCATCAGGTGCAGATCTGCTACCCCATGACTGAGAATTACAAGACCAACTATACCATCGGTAACGCAGGCGCGAACTTATGGTATAAGCTGAATAACGATAAGGCGACCTCCGACGGTATGCCCGCGCTCGATAAAAACGGTGACTACGTGGCAAACTATATCACCTCCTCGAACAAGACGCGAGCAGACTACACCAGCTCAATGCGTATAGATGGCGACGACGGAGAAAACGGTGAATGGTACGTCTACGCCGTGAAGAACCAGACAGGTTACAAGGTGCGCGTGCTCTACCGTGAGTACTATATCTATATGAACGGTCATACCCCCTCCTTCCTCTTCGGTACGAACGCTTACGGTCAGGATATCTTTACATGCCTTGCCGCAGGCGCACGTCTTTCCTTCCTGCTGGCTATCTTCGTATCGGCGATCAACCTGACGATCGGTGCGATCTACGGCGCGATCGAGGGCTATTACGGCGGTGCGACTGACATCATCATGGAACGTATCAGCGATATTCTCGCGTCGGTACCCTTCATCGTGGTGGTCACGCTCTTCAAGCTCCACCTTGCCGAAAAGGCAGGCATGTTGCCATCGCTTCTCTTCGCCTACGTGCTGACCGGCTGGGTCGGCATGGCATCCCGCGTCAGAATGCAGTTCTATCGCTTCAAGAGACAGGAATACATCCTTGCCGCAAGAACGCTCGGCGCAAAGGACGGAAGACTTATGTTCAAGCATATCTTCCCGAACTCGATCGGTACGATCATCACGGGTGCGGTGCTCACCATTCCCGGTGTTATCTTCACCGAATCCACCCTTTCCTATTTGAACATCATCAACCTCGAGACCTCGGCGCTTACCTCGGTGGGTACGCTGCTTTCACAGGGTCAGGGCTATCTGCAGACGTATCCCCATATCATTCTGTTCCCTGCGCTCTTCATCGCGCTTCTTGAGATCTCGTTTAATTTGTTTGGTAACGGCCTGCGTGACGCGTTCAATCCGTCGCTGCGCGGCGTGGAGGAATAAGCTATGGCAAATAAATTGGAAGTCAGAAACTTACGCATTTCCTTCCGCACCGTCTCCGGCAAGCTCCAGGCGGTCCGTGATATCTCCTTTGACCTTAACGAGGGTGAAACGCTTGCCATCGTCGGTGAATCCGGCTCGGGAAAATCGGTCACCTCAAAAGCGATCCTCGGCATTCTCGCGGGCAACTCGATCATTGAGGGCGGCGAGATCATCTACGACGGCATGGATCTTCTCGATATTGACGAGGATGAATTTTACAAGATCCGCGGTGACAAGATCTCGATGATCTTCCAGGATCCGCTGTCCAGCTTGAATCCCATCATGCGTATCGGCAAGCAGCTGACCGAGGCGATGCTCCTGAAGGGCAAGGCGCGCCAGAAGGCCTGCCGCAAAACCTTTAACAGCTATCTTTCACTTCTTAAAAAGGCTATGATTGAGACTCTTGCGGAAAACAATTCCGAGGCTGAGGCTGCCATTGCCAAGATGTGCAAGGATTTTGACACCTTTGAGTTCAAGCATATTGAGCTTGAAAGCAAATTCAATGCGGCGGTCAACGCTGCCAAGGAAGCGGCTTCCGAGGCTGAAAACCTCCTCTTCCTGATTGAAAAAAAGGCGATCAAGGACGAAGCGGCTCAGCTCAAGGAGACGGTCATGCTCGCAAGAAAGGCATGCTCCGACTACGTCGTGACCGGGAACGCGGCTGAAAAGCTCGCTCTCGCCTGCGATACGATCGCGCTTTGCTCCAAAGCAGCCTTCAAGGAAGGCAATTTCGAGAGTCTCGTTGAGCCTCTGACGACGATCAAGACGATTTGTGAGGCGGCACTTACGCTGACCGCCCCCAACTTCTTCGCAATGGGCTATTATCTCACCTTTGCAGGCGAGCCTCTGCCCGAAAAGTCGGTTGAGGAGCTGAACGTCTTCATGCGTGACTATCTTGACAAGCACTTCATGCTCGACTTTATTGCGAAGGCTGAGATCGCCCGTAAGGCATCGGCTGTTTCGCACGACGAAAAGAAGAAGGCGGTCATCACCCTTCTGAAGAGCGCGCTTGAAACGCTGAAGAGGACTGACGACCTCGGCACGCTCTCCTCCGAGGTGAGCGAGTGGATCGAGGCGGTTACCGATTCGATCGATCCTCTTGAGATCCATAAGGACAGCACGGCGTATACCTTTGCATCCTGCCTGCACAATGCAGTGGACGTGTGCAAAACTGCCAAGAGCAAGAACGCCAAGGAAACAAGACGCTTCAACAGGCAGAAGGCAAAATACGACGCATATACCGAAAGAAAGGGCAAGACCCCCGAATGGAAGCTCTCCGAGCCTGCTCTTATCAATATTGAAGCCACCCACGAAAACGTGGTGAGGATCATTCAACGTCTTATCGACAGCTATGAGAAAACGCTTGCAAACCGCGAGGGGCGCGATCTTCACGCTGAGACGATTGATTCTATCGACTATCTGAAGCTTAACGCTTCGGGTGTCGTTGAACGCGTTACGTCCCGCATTGCCAAGCATCGCGCCATTAAGCTGATGGAAGAGGTTGGTATTCCCGATGCGAGAAAGCGCTTCCGCAACTATCCGCACCAGTTTTCGGGCGGTATGAGACAGCGTATCGTCATTGCGATCGCGCTTGCCGCTAACCCCGATATTCTGATTTGCGACGAGCCTACCACGGCACTTGACGTGACGA
>CAZYFC010000143.1:0-3396 GCA_964646715.1 uncultured Lachnospiraceae bacterium | reverse complement strand
GCGTTCATCGAAACGATGATCGAGGGCGACGCCAACGGACGCGGCTTCCAGTATCCTATCCCAACGTATTCCATTACCCGCGATTTCGACTGGTCTCCCACCGAAAACAACAAGCTGCTCTTTGAAATGACCGCGAAGTACGGCACGCCTTACTTCTCCAATTATATCAACAGCGATATGGAGCCCTCCGACGTGCGCTCGATGTGTTGCCGTCTGCGTCTTGATCTGCGCGAGCTTCGCAAGAAGTCGGGCGGTTTCTTCGGAAGCGGCGAAAGCACAGGCTCGATCGGTGTCGTTACCCTCAATATGCCCAGGATCGCCTATCTCTCGGCAAACGAGGAGGAATTCTATCACCGTCTTGACAAGATGATGGATATTGCGGCTCGCTCCCTGAAGGTCAAGAGAACGATCATCACCAAGCTCCTCAACGAAGGACTCTATCCCTACACCAAGCGTTATCTCGGCACGTTTGACAATCATTTCTCGACGATCGGTCTTCTCGGCATGAACGAGGCAGGTCTTAACGCCAAGTGGCTGCGCGCCGATATGACGCACAAAGAGACGCAGGAGTTCACCATAAACGTCCTCAACCATATGAGAGAGCGTCTCTCCGACTATCAGGAAAAGTACGGCGATCTCTACAACCTTGAGGCGACACCTGCCGAGAGCACCTCCTACCGTCTTGCCAAGCACGACAAGAAGCTTTATCCCGATATCATTACTGCTACGGGCGACGAAAACACCCCCTATTACACCAACTCCTCCAATCTTCCCGTTGGCTATACCTCGGATATCTTCGAGGCACTTGATGTGCAGGATGATATTCAGACGCTCTATACCTCCGGCACAGTCTTCCACGCCTTCCTCGGTGAAAAGCTCCCCGATTGGGAAGCTGCCGCGAAGCTCGTCAGAAAGATCGCCGAAAACTACAGGATCCCCTATTACAGCATCTCGCCTACCTATTCGGTCTGCAAGCATCACGGCTATCTTGCGGGAGAGCATTTCTCCTGCCCCGAGTGCGGTGAAAAGACCGAAGTCTACAGCCGCATCACCGGCTACTACCGTCCCGTGCAGAACTGGAATGACGGTAAGGCGCAGGAGTATAAGGAGAGAAAGCTCTATGACGTTGGCACGTCTGTTCTCAAGCATGATGGTGTGAAGAAGGACGCGGGTGCCGTTCCTACCGTGGAGGTCAATGAGGAGGAGGTCACGAAGGTGATGCTCTTCACCACGCCGACCTGCCCCAACTGCAAGATCGCCAAGGCGAAGCTTGATAAGGCGGGCACTTCTTACGAGGTGATCAATGCCAATGAAAATGCCGAGCTTGTTTCGCGCTTCGGCGTCAAGGGGGCGCCCACGCTCGTCGTTGCGGGCAGTAAGAAATATACGCTCTATAAGGGTGTATCGGACATTATCAAGTTTATTGAAACCAACTGAGTGTCATAGCGGCAAAGGGAAAACCTTTTTGTGAAGGGTTTTCCCTTGCTCGTCTCTGTTCACAAAGCTCTACCGTGAAAGAGGGATAAATACCATGTATGACGTTATTATCGTCGGCGCCGGCCCTGCAGGGCTTACTGCCGCACTCTATCTCCGCCGTGCCGAAAAAACGGTGCTTCTCATCGAAAAAGGGGCGTTCGGCGGGCAGATCACCTATTCGCCCAAGATTGAAAACTATCCCGGAATTGAATCGGCAAGCGGCAACGAGATCGCCGAAAGGATCGTCTCTCAGGTAATGGATCTGGGCGCTGACGTGGAGGTTGACGAGGTCGTCGGCATAGAAGACGGTGGCGCTCTGAAAACTGTTATCGGCAAAGAGGCACGCTACGAGGGCAGGGCGGTGATTGTCGCCACCGGCGCGAAGCACAGAATGCTCGGCATCGAGGGGGAGGAGCGCTTCGTGGGCGAGGGCCTTTCCTTCTGTGCCGTCTGTGACGGCGCCTTCTATAAGGGACAGGATGTTGTCGTCGTGGGTGGCGGCAACTCCGCCAAGCAAGAGGCTCTGCTTCTTGCCAAGCTTTGCAAAAAGGTCACTGTTGTGCAGAATCTCGCGGAATTGACGGGAGAAAAGAAGCTCTCGGATGAGGTACTTGCATGCGATAATATCGAAGTGATCTTTTCCTCTGTCGTGGCAGACTATCTTGTCGAGGCAGACAGGCTTTGCGGTGTGAGGGTCAAAAATACCGTCTCAGGTGAGGAAGGGGCGATCAGAGCCGACGGTGTTTTCATCGCGATCGGTCTTGAACCGGATTGCGGCGCGTTTTCCGAGCTTATCGCGCTTGATAAGTGGGGCTACGCCGTTTCGGGTGAAAGCTGTGACACGAAGACGGCAGGTGTCTTTGTGGCAGGTGATTGCCGGCAAAAGAAGGTGCGTCAGATCTCCACGGCAACGGCAGACGGTGTCAATGCCGCGCTCGGAGCTCTTGACTATATCGACTCACTTGGTGTATAATAGAAAAAACGATCATATCCCGACAGCGAAAGGCTGTCGGGATATTTCGGGCTGTTCAACCTATCAATAAAGGAAGTAATTATGACCTTACAGCAACGCTTTATCAGCGCCAAACGCGCGCTGTTCGATAAACTTTACGCCGGTCTGAACGATGAACAAAGGCAGGCTGTCTATACAGTTAACGGGCCGCTTCTCGTGCTGGCGGGCGCAGGCAGTGGCAAAACGACTGTGCTCGTCAAGCGCATCGCCCATATTATCCGCTACGGCAACGCCTATTTTGACGAGCGTTTGCCCGACGACGTGACCGAGGAGGTCGTGTCGGCACTTGAATACGCGTTAGGTTACGATGCCGACATGATCGCAAAGATCCTTGATCGCTTTGCCGTTGATCGTTGCCCTGAATGGGCAATTCTCGCCATTACCTTTACCAACAAGGCTGCCAACGAAATGAAGGAGCGTCTTGCCAAAGCACTTGGTAAGGAAGAGGACGCCCCTGAGACCTGGGCAGGCACCTTCCATTCGGTCTGCGTGCGCATTCTGCGCCGCTTCGGCGAGGCGATCGGTCTTGCGCGCTCCTTCACTATCTACGATACCGACGACTCAAAAAAAGTGATCCTGCAGGTCACGAAGGATCTGAAGATCGACGAGAAGATGTTTCCGCCGAAGACGGTCATGAATGTTATCAGCCGCGCCAAGGACGGGCTTATCTCTCCTGAGGAATTTGAAGCCGAGGTCAAAAACGACTACCGCATGAAGCAGATAGCCGCTATATATAAAGGATATCAAGAGCGCCTTTCCGAGGCGGATGCGGTCGATTTTGACGATATCATCATGAAGACCGTGTTGCTTCTTCAGCAGCATGCCGACGTCTGCGAGTATTATCAGAGGCGTTTTCGTTATGTGCTTATTGACGAGTACCAGGATACCAACCGCGCGCAATTCGTTCT
>CAZYFC010000142.1:0-3422 GCA_964646715.1 uncultured Lachnospiraceae bacterium | reverse complement strand
TAAGCGCATGGAGATCGGCGCGGTGATCGCCGCCGCACCCCAGGCATCGGTTAGACGCGAGCGTCCCGCAGACGGTGACGTGGTCATTCTGCTAGGCGGGCGTACCGGCCGTGACGGATGCGGCGGTGCGACCGGATCCTCTAAAAAGCACACGCTCTCATCGCTTGAGACCTGCGGTGCCGAGGTTCAGAAGGGCAACGCACCCGAAGAAAGAAAGCTTCAAAGACTCTTCCGCGATCCCGAAGCGACGCGCATGATCAAGCGCTGTAACGACTTCGGTGCGGGCGGTGTATCGGTTGCCGTAGGAGAGTTAGCCGACGGTCTGGATATTGATCTTGACGCCGTGCCGAAGAAATACGACGGACTCGACGGCACCGAGCTTGCCATTTCCGAGTCTCAGGAGCGAATGGCTGTCGTAGTTGAAAAGGAAAACGTGGAAGCCTTTATGGCGCTCGCTCTTTCTGAAAACCTGGAAGCTACCGTTGTGGCAAGGGTAACCGAAGAGCCTCGTCTTCGTATGCATTGGAACGGCAAGACCATTGTTGATCTCTCACGCGAATTTCTCAACTCTAACGGAGCGGAAAAGCATATCAGTATCGCACCTGCCAATACTGATTCCTATGAAAAGAAGTCTGTGACAGACTTCAGGGCGGGCTATGAAGCGCTTGTTTCTGATCTCAACGTCTGCTCAAAGAGAGGTCTTTCCGAGCGTTTTGACTCGACCATCGGTGCAGGTACGGTTCTTATGCCCTTCGGCGGGAAGAATCAGCTGACGCCCATTCAGGCGATGGTTCACAAGATCTCGGTCGAAAAGAAGCATACCAATACCTGCTCCTTCATGGCGTGGGGCTACAATCCCTTTATTTCCGAGAGAAGTCCCTATCACGGTGCATACCTTGCCGTGATCGAAAGCGTTTCCAAGCTGATCGCATCGGGTGCTTCCTTCGACGACGTCTACCTCACCTTCCAGGAGTATTTCGAAAAGCTTGGCAAGGATGCAAAGCGCTGGGGCAAGCCGCTTTCAGCACTTCTTGGCGCATTCAAGGCACAGATGGAGTTGAAGATCGGATCGATCGGCGGCAAGGACTCGATGTCGGGATCGTTTGAAGATCTCGATGTGCCGCCTACGCTCGTCTCCTTTGCTGTAACCACCGGTCATACCGATGAAGTCGTGACGCCGGAGTTCAAGAAGGCGGGTCACAAGGTGGTTCTGCTTGCGCCCGATTATAACGAGCATGCGCTTCCCGTAACCGAATCTCTAACAGCATTGTACGGCAAGGTAACCGAGCTGATGCGCTCGGGAAAGGTGTACGCAGCCTATACACCCACTTACGGCGGTGTTGCTGAGGCAATTTATAAGATGGCGATCGGTAACGGCTTTGGCTTTACCTACGACGCGAGCATGACGCTTGACGAGATATTCGGCTACAACTACGGAGCATTCCTGCTTGAGGTCGAAGACGACGTGGAGGGTAAGCTTGTCGGTTATGTTACAGAGGAGCGCGTTATCCGATATAAGGATACCGCTCTCGGCATGTGCTGTCTCGGCAAACTCTATGAGGGCAAGCTGGAGGGCGTTTATCCCATGCTTGAGACATGTGGCGACTTCGCGATTGAAACCTTCTCGTATGAATCGGAGAAGAGAAACGCCCCTGCCGTCAAGGTGGCCAGGCCGAAGGTGCTGATCCCCGTATTCCCCGGTACGAATTGCGAGTTTGATACCGCAAAGGTCATGAGGGATGCCGGCGCTGAGACGGAGATCTTTGTAATCAATAACCTGACTGCTGACGGCATTTCAAGAAGCGTTGACTCCTTTACAGAAAAGCTGAAGAGCGCGCAGATGATCTTTATTCCCGGTGGCTTCTCGGGCGGTGACGAGCCTGACGGTTCGGGCAAATTCATCATGGCGTTCTTCCGTAACGCTGGCATCAAAGAGGGCGTTCACACGCTTCTTAATGAGCGTGACGGCTTGATGGCAGGTATTTGCAACGGATTCCAGGCTCTTGTCAAGCTGGGTCTCGTACCCTATGGCAAGATCATCGATACCGATGAAAACTGCCCCACCTTGACCTATAACACGATTGCCCGTCACCAATCCAAGCTGGTGCGCATCCGCATTGCTTCCAATAAGAGCCCCTGGCTTGCTGCCACTAATGTCGGTGACGTGTATACCGTGCCGATCTCCCACGGCGAAGGACGCTTCCTTGCCTCTGAGGACGTGATCCGCGCCCTTGCAGCAAACGGGCAGATTGCCACGCAGTACGTGGATCTTGACGGCCGTGCAACGAGTGATATTCGCTTCAATCCCAATAACTCCACCTATGCGATCGAGGGCATTACATCTCCGGACGGACGCGTATTCGGTAAGATGGGACACAGCGAGCGCATTGGCACAGGTCTTTACAAGAACGTGGACGGCATCTTCGATATGAAGATGTTTGAATCCGCTGTCAAATATTTCAAGTAAAATCAAGACTGAAAGCATACGAATAAATTCAAAAAAGGGAGATTACCGAAATGGCATACCTTTCCGATATCGAGATCGCTCAAGCGACTGAAATGAAGCCTATCACTGAGATTGCCAAAGTGGCAGGCGTTGACGAAAAATATCTTGAACAGTACGGCAAGTACAAAGCAAAGGTCGACTATGCACTTCTGAATGAAAGCGACCGTCCCAACGGTAAGCTGATCCTTGTGACGGCTATCACCCCCACCCCCGCAGGCGAAGGAAAGACCACTACCACGATCGGTCTTTCCGACGGTCTGAAGCGTATTGGCAAAAATGTCGTGGTCGCTCTGCGTGAGCCCTCTCTTGGCCCTGTGTTCGGTATCAAGGGCGGCGCGGCAGGCGGTGGCTACGCTCAGGTAGTTCCCATGGAGGATATCAATCTTCATTTCACGGGTGACTTTCACGCGATCGGCGCGGCGAACAATCTTCTTGCCGCTATGCTGGATAATCACATCTATCAGGGAAACAGGTTGAATATAGACCCCCGCCGTATCACATGGAAGCGTTGCGTGGACATGAACGACCGCCAGCTTCGGTTCGTGGTAGACGGTGTGGGCGGCAGAGTGAACGGTACGCCCCGTGAGGACGGCTTTGACATTACGGTTGCATCTGAAATTATGGCGGTCTTCTGTCTTGCCAACTCTATCACCGACCTGAAAGCTCGTCTTGCGCGTATCGTCGTGGGCTATACTTATGACGAAAAGCCCATCACCGCAGGCGATCTCGGCGCAGTCGGCGCGATGGCGGCACTTCTCAAAGATGCGCTTAAGCCCAATCTCGTGCAGACGCTTGAAGGCACGCCGGCATTCGTACACGGCGGACCTTTTGCCAACATTGCGCATGGCTGTAACTCTGTGATTGCTACCAAGATGGCAATGAAGCTGGGTGACTATGCCGTTACAGAGGCAGGCTT
>CAZYFC010000141.1:0-3463 GCA_964646715.1 uncultured Lachnospiraceae bacterium | reverse complement strand
TCCGTTCTTTCGAGAAGCGGTCTTATGCGTTCGCGCGATACGGGTGCAAAAACGCTGACGGCATTCATGGCGGAACCGACAGTCACCATGAATATGACCGTTGACGCTTTGATTCAAGGCAAGCGAGGGAAAAAAGCTGCCATAGGAACCGTTCTCCGAACGCTTTCTGCGTGTGCGGCGGCGAATATCGTAAACAGCGTCCTCGTTTCGCTGATCTATGCGGCGCGCGATGACGATGAGGACGAAACCTATCTTGAAAAATATCTCGCAAGTCTTACTTCGGAACTGATCGACAGCTTCAATCCTCTTACATACATTCCTATTGTCAGGGATGTTTGGTCGATCATGCAGGGGTATGACATCGAAAGAAGTGATATGTCTCTCGTTTCAGACTTTTGGGGCGCGGTTGAGAATCTTTGGAGCGACAAAAAGAGCGTTTCGGAGAAGATCATGAGTGTTGTCAGCACGCTTTCGGCATTCTTGGGGCTTCCCGTGAAGAACCTTGTTCGCGATGCGAAAGCGGTCTTGAATGTTTTTGCGACAATGAAAGGCACGACGAAGGCTGGCGTTTGGAAAGCTATTTCCGAGGCGGCGAAAGATGCGATTCCGCTTCTTGGCAGGTTTTCCGAAGACAAGTCCCGAACGACGATGCTTTATGAGGCTTATCTTAACGGCGACAAAGCACAGATCGCACGCATGGAGCACGTTTATGACAACGACGAAAACGCAATCGCCTCCGCGCTTCGCACGGGACTTCGGGAAAACGAATCCCGAATCATCAAAGCGGCAGAGGCGGAACTTCGCGGCAATCCTCGTGAACGTGTTGACATTGTGAAGGAGATCATCGGTGAAGGGATTTTTTCGCAGGATATCGTTGTGACGGCGGTTACTGCTGAAGCGGAAAGCGTGAGAAACAGTATTCGTAAAGCGGCAGAGGCGAAGCTCGCAGGAAAAACGGAGGAGCATGATAAGCTTCTCAAAGACCTTTTGGAAAAATATCCGAAAGATCTGATCGAAAAGCTCACGGGAGAAAAGCTGGACGATCTTATGGAAGAAGGCACCGAAGAAGAAGCCGAAGAAGTTCTTTCTTTCTACAAAACGAGCGACGTTAACGCTGCTTTTGAAAGTGGAGAGTATGATTTTGCAGGAGAAATTATCCAAGACCTCATTGAAACAAAAATGGCAAACGGCAAAGATGAAAAAGAAGCGAAAGCTTCCGTAAAATCTTCAATGACATCGTATTGGAAACCGCTTTACCGCAAGGCGTATGAAAACGGCGACACCGAGGAAATGACTCGCATTCGTGAGATCCTTCGTGAATCCGATCTTTACGGAAAGAGCAGTGATGTGCGAAAGGCTGTAAAACGCTGGCTCGAAGATGAAGATAATTAAAATTCTCACCGAGATGGGGGGATTTTATATCTCCCCACCTTTATGTTATGCTATATATGATTTCACACGGGAGGTGAATTATGAGCGGAATTAGTTATCAAATAACATTGGATATGCACAGCGTGCTTTCGCAGGTGTCGATCCCCGTACCGAAGAATGACACGAAGCGAAAGATCCGTGCGCATTTAAGTGAAGACGGGAAGTGCTTTCCGATTCCCGACGGGTGCCATGCCGTATTTTCCGCGACGAAAGCGGACGGCACGGTGATCTATAACGATTGTATCATCGAAGGCGGCGCGGTGATCCGATATGATTTCACGGCACAAACGACCGCCGCCGTCGGAAAAGCGGATTGTCAGTTCAAGCTTTTTGATGCGGAAGGCAAGCTGTTATCCGGCCCGCGTTTCAGCATTGTGGTATATGAGCCTGTCTTTTCGGAAGAATACGTGGAATCTTCCGATGAATACGGAACGCTTGACCGCCTTGTGGGTGAAACGTCCGCGCTGATCGCCGATATCACAGAGAAGCTGGAAAACGGTGAATTTGACGGCGTTGGGATCCGCAGTATCGTGCGAACCGCAGGAACGGGCGCGCCCGGCACAACGGATACTTATACCATCACGATGACGGACGAAACGAAATACACCTTCACGGTCTATAACGGTGCGAACGGCATTGGCGGCGGTGGTGACGGCAGCGGTGCCACGGGCGTATATATTTCCGATACGAACCCCGGTTACGCAGGTGTGATCTGGTTTAACACGAGCGGTATCGTTCCTTCCGATGACGTGGCAACCCTTTCTCTGACGGACGACACGGATACAGATGTGATTGCGGAAGTTGACGGCACGGAATATGGTGTGGAAAACATCGAGTCCACAGGGGAAGAAAACGGCCAGTATAACTATACTTTGATCTAAAAAAGGAGGGAAAAAACAGATGAATGCAGCAGAAAAAGCGATACTGAAAGCCATTATCAATGGCACGCTTACCGAGCTTTTGATGAAAACAAGTGCGGAGCAGGTCTTCCTTGATGAAACGACCACACTTGCCGCCAAACTGACGGAGATCATCTCCGCTATCAACGAGCGCGCGAAGACCGCAGATGTGAACGCCTCGATGGCGACAATGAAAGAGGAGATCTTGCAGGAGCTCCTCGGTGATATGCCTGTGGAAACGCTGAACACCTTCACAGAACTTGCCGCGGCTTATGCGGAGCATGAGGAGTTTGCAGAAACATTACAGGCGGCCATCGGCGACAAAGCGGACAAGACCACCGTGGAAGCCTTGGATGCGGCTATCAAAGCGTTTGGTGCTCTCGCGAGCAAGGATACCGTTTCCGAAAGCGATCTCGATGCGGCACTGAAAGAGAAGATAAACGCGGCATCACAGGGCAACCACAGCCATCTTAACAAAGATACCCTCGATGGTATCACACCCGAACTTGTCGCCGCGTGGAATGGAAAATCTAAGGTCTATTTTTCCGCGACACAGCCTGCCGCGCTCACGGCAAACGATCTTTGGGTGCAACTTTCTTCATAAAATGAGGTGATGATATGGCAGTAATTGAAAAAGACGGTCTTTTGCAATATATCGACGACAGCGGCAATATCTATATCCTCTATCCTATGACGAAGCTGGATAACATTTCGGGGACGGGACCGCTCGTTAAGCTCGTTGATGGTTCGCTCCAAACGGTGGACGGCACAGCGGTGGAGATCGTTGCCAAAACAGAACTCGAAGAACTGCGCACGCTTGCTCAGCAAGCGCTGGATACGGCAAACAGCAAAGCGCCTGCGCATATTGCAAGTCCAACGGATATCACAGCAGGGACAACTGCTCTTGCGAGTGGTACGCTTTACGTTGTTTTTGAATAAGGAGCGGCTATGGCAAAGAAATCATATATCGGCATAGCTGATACTTATCTGTTTTTGGATTATATCCAGCTAACTGGAACACAGTATATTAATACCGGGTGGTATGCGAACGGCGACACTACGATTGAACTCGATATGTATGCCGAAATCACAAGCGGTGTTGTTTACTATTTTATCGGACAAAACGGCGGTTT
>CAZYFC010000140.1:0-3476 GCA_964646715.1 uncultured Lachnospiraceae bacterium | reverse complement strand
GTTACGGGAACTGTCATGGAGCAGGGCAAGGCGAAGAAGGCAAACGAGACCTGCCAGAGAGTGCTTGCCTACACGCTTTCCGGCACGCTCAAGCTGCTGCATCCTTTCATGCCCTTTATCACCGAGGAGATCTGGCAGAGTCTGCCGCACGAGGGCGAGAGCATCATGATCGCAAGCTATCCCGTATATACCGAGTCTCTTGCCTTTGCCGAGGAGGAGAAGAAGATGGAGGCGGTCATTGCCGCTATCCGTGCGATCCGTGTGCGCCGCAACGAGATGAACGTGCCGCCCAGCCGCCGCGCGATGCTGTATATCGTCACCGAGTCAGACGATATTTTCAATCCTTCGGTCACGGCACATTTTGAAAAGCTTGCGTATGCTTCGGGTGTGACCTACTCGAAAAGCTATGGATCGACCGACGCGGTACAGATCGTCACCGAAAAGGCGACAGTCTATATCCCGCTTGCCGACATGATCGATTACGAGAAGGAGCTTGCCCGTCTGAAGGCTGAAAGGAGCAAGACAGAGGGCGAGATCGTTCGTCTTGAAAAGAAGCTCTCGAATGAAGGCTTCGTGGCAAAGGCACCCGCCGCCGTTGTGGAGGGGGAGAGAGCAAAGCTCGCTGCCTACCGTGAGACGCTTGCGAAGATCGAAGAGGCGATCGAAAAAATCAAGTAAGTCACAGATTGTGACAAATTTTTCCAATGAGAAATGCTATCCTTTGAAAAAGGGATGGCATTTTTTATTTTGCCTACATCAAAAAGAAAGGACGCTTGTTATGCCAACGCAACGCCTTATTGCCGTGAAGGAGAAGGACACGCTCACTGTCACGATTCCCGGTGAGATCGACCATCATTCTGCCAGAACGATCCGTGAGGAGATCGACCGCAGTCTTTTCTACTACCGCCCGAAGGAGCTTGTTCTGAATCTTGCCGAGGTCAGCTTTATGGATTCCTCGGGACTGGGGCTGATCCTCGGCAGAATGACGCGTATGCAGGAACTCGGCGGCAGACTTGTGATCGCAGATCCTTCGCGCGAGACCGTGAAGATCTTAAAGCTGGCAGGGCTTGAAAAGGTGCTCACGTTCAGGACGAGCCCTTCAAAAAAAGATGAAAACAAAAGACGAAAAGGAGACTGAGACTGTGAAAAAACACGAGATCAACCGTATGAAGCTGGAATTTGACGCCATCTCCCGGAACGAGGCGTTTGCAAGGCAGGCACTTTCGGTATTTGCGGCAAGCCTTGACCCTACCGTGGAGGAGATCTCCGACCTGCGGGTCGTGATCTCGGAGGCGGTGACCAACTGCGTGGTACACGCCTACCGCAGTAAAGGCGGCAGGGCAGTGATCTCTGCAAGTCTCTACGACGACCGCAGTATGAGGGTAAAGGTGCGTGACTTCGGATGCGGCATCGAGGACATCGAGCAGTGTATGCAGCCGCTTTATACCACCGATCCCTCGGGCGAGAGAGGCGGCATGGGCTTTCCCATTATGCGCGCCATGTCGGAGAAATTCCGCGTGACCTCCCGACCCGGCAAGGGTACGACGCTCTACATAGAATTTAAGTTTGATTAAAAATGGGAAAGAGAGGCTGAAATGGCGGATAATCTTTCGCTCTTAAGCCGTCTTGCCGAGGGCGACGAGAGCGTGCTTGAGGAACTGATGGTCGCCAATATGGGACTCGTCAGAAGCTGTGCTTCGCGTTTTATCGGAAGAGGGGTGGAATATGAGGATCTCGTGCAGATCGGCTCGATCGGGCTTCTGCGCGCATCCCGTGCCTTCCGTATCGAGATGGGTTGTATGTTCTCGACCTACGCCGTGCCGCTGATCATCGGCGAGATCAAGCGATTCCTGCGTGACGACGGCATGATCAAGGTATCACGTCGCACGAAAAGTCTCGGCATGCAGGCTGCAAGGGCGAGGGAGAGTCTTCTCAAGGAAAGCGGTAAAGAGCCTTCGCTCTTTGAAGTGGCTGCACTTGTCGGCGTAACGCCCGAGGAGGTGGCAGAGGCGCTTGCCGCCACGGGCCCCGTTGCTTCGCTGAGCGACGCGCCGACCGAGGACGATGCACCGCTTGAATACTTCCTTGCCGACAAAAACGACTCTCTTGAGGGAATCACCGATAAGATCGCACTTGCCGAGGCGATCAAGGGGCTCTCGCCCGTCAGACGGCAGATCGTCTATCTGCGTTTCTTCAAGGATCTTTCACAGAGTGATACGGGCAAGGCACTCGGCCTTTCGCAGGTCAAGGTCTCAAGAGAGGAGAAGATCATTCTCTCAGAGCTTCGCAAGGTGCTGTAGATGAAGTCGATCGCCTTCGATCAAAAAAGCTGCGTTACGATAAAAGCAACGGCTTTTCAAGTGGGCGGTGCCGTTGTTTTTTACCTTGACGCATTGTTAAAATAGACAAAGAACAATGCTTTTTCATTCTTTTTTTAGAGGAATTTTTGGGTAGGTTTTACAAACTTTTCGTCAAAAGAGATAATATTTTCTTTTTGAATTGACTAAAATCAACCGAAATGATAAAATCTACTTGAATACATGTGCCGCCTTTAACTCCGACTCTGCGCCGTCGGCATCGGTTAATGCCGCTTTCTTCTTTTTGCCGCATCAAAAAGAGAAATGCTCCTGAATCAGCGAAGTGCGGAAAAGAAGGGCACACGATTTTTTAGGAGGAAAAATGAAAAGATTTCTTACTATTCTTGCGATCGTATGCGTTCTTATCGCAGCTCTTTCCATCACGGCGTTCGCACTGGAAAAGAATGCTTCGGGCGTATATGAGATTGCTACCGCAGAAGATCTGATCGCATTCAGAGAAACTGCGACAAACGGTGACTCGGCAGTTCTCACTGCCGACATCGATATGACCGGAAAGGCTTGGACGCCTTTTGGCCAGATCGTTGTCAGCGTTGACGGTCAGGGACACTCCATCACCGGTCTTTCGGCAACTGTTTCCGACGTGTCCGGCGATATCGGTCTCTTCGTAAACAAGCTTGCCAACAATCCCGGCAATCCCACCATCAAGAATATCGTTTTCAAGGACGGTTCTTTCACAGTCAACAACGCAACCGGTACCTGCCAGATCGGCTTCGTTGCAGGTTACGCTGACCGTGCAAACGTTACCGGCGTTACGCTGGATAACTGCACCATGACCGTTAACCACTCGGGCACCGGTGAGCTTTCCACCGGTATGATCGTCGGCCGTGCAGATTGGAGCGCACAGGACAACGAGATCAAGATCGACGGTATCGTTGAAGACGACTGCGTCTTCACCGTAAACGCTGACGAGAAGGACAACACCTACGTTGGCGGTATCATCGGCTCTCACTCCTCCGATACGCTGGCTGTCCGTAACGCACAGTTCAACGGCACCATCACCGGTACCGTCAAGAGCGGCAGGATCGCAGCTATCGCTTGCCAGATGTGGGGCGCTGCCATCATGTCCGGCAACACCACCACGACTGACTACCCCCTCAC
>CAZYFC010000139.1:0-3487 GCA_964646715.1 uncultured Lachnospiraceae bacterium | reverse complement strand
GGCCTCAAGAAGGCAGGCATCGACCTCAACAGAAAGATGCTTTCTGAGCTCGCAATCCCCGATAAGGCTGCGTTCGCCGCTCTCTGTGAAACGGCAAAGGCTGCCCTCTAATTCATATTGATAAAAACCCGCATATGCGGGTTTTTGTCGTATTTATCGATCCGTATTTTTACCGAAAGAACGGCAAAACAAAGACGAAACGTGCCGTTTTACGTCAATCACTTCAAGTAAAGCCGACACAAGATTGCAAAAAACGAAAGGTCGTCAGTCAGAATGGAGTATATTTCCTCTCGCACCAATCCCCTGATCATCCGTATGGCGAAGCTTGCGGACAAGAAACACCGCGACGAAGAGGGACTCTTCCCAATCGAAGGCATCAAGCTTTTCGAGGAGCTTCTGAAAAGCGGTATCACACCCTGCTACGCCTTCGCAACCGAAAAAACGGCAGAGCTTTTGAAGCTGCTTCCCGAAAGCGTGAAGTGCTATCTTGTCAGCGATAGCGTATATGAGAAGATCACTTGCGAAAAATCACCTCAAGGAATATTTTGTGCAATAAAATATCTTGACAACTTACACAAATTTGATACAATATATAGTGGCATTTTCCCATCTTCCGTTTTCTGTCTCGATTCGATCCGAGACCCGGGAAACCTCGGTACAGTCGTCCGTTCGGCAAGAGCTTTCGGCATTGATACCCTGATCCTGTCAAGTGACTGTGCCGATATCTATTCTCCCAAAACAATGCGCGCCTCCATGGGCGCACTCTTTACCGTAAAAACGCTTCGCACGAGGGATCTTTCAAGCACGATCGGCCGGATGAGGGATATGGGCTATCGCACCTATGCAGCCACTCTTGATGAAAAGGCCACACGCCTTCCCTCCCTCGCCGTTGACAGCACTGCCTGCTTCGTGGTGGGAAATGAAGGACACGGTCTTTCGCCCAATGTCGTTGAAGCCTGCGGCAATACCGTATACATTCCCATGATGGGCGAATGCGAATCGCTTAACGCATCGATCGCGGCATCGCTTCTCATGTGGGAGATCTTCAAAAGCCAGGAAAATTAATTTTTCGCGTAAGGAAAGGTCGTTTGAACATGTCGGATGTCAAATACAGCGTATGGCTGTCTCTCATCGCCATTCCGGGCAGCCGTAGCGTATGTCGCCTGATCGAGGCGTTCCACGGCGATGCAGAAGCCATCTACCGTGCCACGAAAGAGGACTATCTCGCCGTAGACGGCGTGAAAGAATCGCTTGCCGACGCCCTTTGCGACAAAAGCATGGAGCAAACACTCCGCACGGTCGATCTGTGCAGGAAACGCCGTATCGGTATCCTCCCGTTTGATTCTCCGCAGTACCCCAAGCGCCTTCGCCGCATCCCCGATTTTCCCATTCTGCTCTACTATCGCGGAACGCTTCCGGATATTGACAGCGAGGTGGCGATTGCCACCGTGGGCACAAGGCGTATCACCGAATACGGACAGCAAAACGCCTATGTCATTTCCCGCGATCTGGCACGTGCAGGCACCGTCATCGTATCGGGAATGGCAAGCGGTGTCGACTCGGTCTGCCACAGAGGCGCACTCGACGCGCTCGGTCACACGATCGCCGTTCTCGGATGCGGGATCGATATCGTTTATCCCAAGCATAACGCCGATCTGATGGAGGAGATCGCGCGCACGGGCACACTCTTCAGCGAGTATCCGCCCGGAACGCCTCCCGCAGGCTATAATTTCCCGAAGCGAAACCGTATCATCAGCGGTCTTTCGCTCGGCACACTTGTCGTAGAAGCCGACGAAAAAAGCGGTGCGATGATCACAGCAAGAATCGCCCGTGAGCAAGGCAGGGATCTCTTTGCTTTGCCGGGCAACGTAGGCGAAATGAACAGCCTCGGCACAAACAAGCTGATCAAAGATGGCGCGCGCATGGTGACGAGCGCACTCGATCTGCTTGATGAATATGAACTCATCTTTCCGCAGAAAATACACACCGAACGACTGATAACAGGTGTTTCCAACATCTATATCGAGCCGCAAAAACACCTTCGCGTTGCCTCTGTCATCGCCCCTATCCGAGATGACAGAGACAAAACGAACACAAGCGGTATATACCGCGCCTCGTCTGCTGGCGAAGAGCTGAAAGAAGAACCGAAGAAAGCAAAGAAGCAAAAGAACAAGGACAAAAAGACCTCTAAAGCACCGACAAACACTCAGAAAGCGCTTCCCGACGACCTCACGGAGGAAGAAAAGAGCGTTCTTGAGGCTATGCCGGACGGACAAAGCGTCACCACCGATGAGATCGCACGCAAGGGTATTCCTGTACCCTCAGTCCTCGTAGCGCTCACAACGTTAGAAATTAAAAGGCTCGTTGTTTCCCTTCCCGGCGG
Organism: uncultured Lachnospiraceae bacterium; assembly: GCA_964646715.1. Lineage (GTDB taxonomy): Bacteria > Bacillota > Clostridia > Oscillospirales > CAG-272 > RGIG1993. Next base: position 1,104 of record CAZYFC010000139.1, on the reverse strand, counting down.
AAACTACATGAAAAACCTGTAACAGACATGTCCCGCCCCAAGGGCGAAAATTTATTACGGAGAAACACAGAAGATCATATGGCCAATCTCGTCATCGTAGAGTCACCCAGCAAAGCAACCACCATCAAGAGCTATCTTGGCTCAAACTATAAGGTCATCGCCTCAGTCGGTCACGTCAGAGACCTGCCCAAGAGCACGCTCGGCATTGACCTTGAAAACGATTTTGAGGCACACTATATCAATATCCGCGGCAAAGGCGACCTGATCAAAGAACTGAAGAAGGAAGCCAAGAACGCCAATAAAATCTTTCTTGCAACCGACCCTGACCGCGAAGGAGAAGCGATTTCCTGGCATCTTGCCACCGTTCTCGGAATTCCTATGGAGAACACCAGAAGGATCACCTTCAACGAGGTTACCAAGAGCGCCGTCAAGGAGGCTATCAAGCATCCCCGCACGATCGATATGGAGCTTGTCAATTCGCAGCAGGCGCGCCGTCTTCTTGACCGTATCGTAGGCTACAAACTAAGTCCATTCCTTTGGAAAACAGTCAGGGGCGGCCTTTCAGCAGGTCGCGTACAATCGGTCGCCACGCGCATCATCGTCGAGCGCGAGCGCGAGATCGAAGGCTTTCTCCCCACCGAATATTGGTCGATCACAGCTGAACACAAAAACACCGCCGGTATTGCTTTCACCTCCAAATTCTACGGCACCGCCAAGAGCAAGATCGACCTTTCCTCAAAGGAAGAGGTCGAAGCAATAGAAAGCGCTCTTGTGGGCAAGGATTTCATCGTTGAAAGCGTAAAAAAATCGGTGCGTCACAAAAATCCCCAAGCCCCCTTCACCACCTCGTCTCTTTTACAAGAAGCAGCGCGCAAGCTCGGCTTTCAGGCGCAAAGGACCATGAAGGTCGCGCAGGAGCTGTACGAGGGTATCAACCTCGGTAGCGAAAACGGCGGTGTGCGCGGACTTATCACCTATATGAGAACCGACTCCCTGCGTATTTCGGACGAAGCAAGCAACGCAGCAAGGGACTATATCCTCGCTCATTACGGCGAGACCTATTATCCCAAGACGCCGCGCGTCTATAAAGCCAAAGGTAACGCA
>CAZYFC010000138.1:0-3545 GCA_964646715.1 uncultured Lachnospiraceae bacterium | reverse complement strand
GGTGCAGCTATCGAGAAAGTCGGCAACGTCATTGGCAATGACAGGGTGATCACCTATGGAATAGGGGGAAAGAAAGCCCGAATCGTCCTGAACGGTCATGGAGAGAATGATGTTGCCTTCATCGTCTTTTTCGTATGGAAATTCTTCCTTCAGCTTGTTGACAACACGGAAAAGTGGTTTCACAGTATCGCCTCCTTACGAAAACAGTATAGCATACTTGTGTCTGAGATGCAAGATGATTGGAACATTTTGCAGTCTTTTCTCTTTCTGCTCGCCCTTTTCTTCTGAAATCTTGACTTTCGGAAAGCTTTTCTGTATAATATGGGCAGTATTATCATTGCGTGCGCTTGGCGCAGAAAGGGTATGACATGAGTATTCTTGTTGACATTTCCGAAAAATTACAAAGAGGCAGAGCCAGAGAGGTGACGACACTTGTGGAAGAGGCGCTTGCTTCGGGCATTTCTGCCGAAACGATCCTCAACGAATCGCTTGTGACGGGTATGAACGCCATCGGCGAGAGATTCCGTCTGAACGAGGTATATGTACCCGAGGTGTTGATCGCCGCGCGCGCCATGAACGCAGGCCTTAAGCTTCTGAAGCCCGCGCTTTCGAGCGAGGGCGTTGAGCCGCTTGGCAAAGCCGTTATCTGTACGGTTGAAGGCGATATGCACGACATCGGCAAGAACCTCGTTAAAATGATGATCGAAGGGCAGGGCATTGAGTGTATCGACCTCGGCGTCAACGTGCCGCCCCTTGCCGTTGTGGAGGCAGTCAAGGAAAGCGGTGCCAAGCTCGTTTGCCTTTCCGCGCTCCTGACCACCACGATGATGGGACAGAAGGCTGTCATCGACGCGCTGACCGAAGCGGGCATTCGCGGTGACGTAAAGATCATGGTTGGCGGCGCGCCCGTCACAGAGGCCTTTGCCAACGAGATCGGCGCGGATTTCTACACGCCGGACGCCGCCTCTGCTGCAAAGACGGCAAGATCCGTCTTTGAATAAACCGTTCTGTTTTAAACTTGCGAGGTTCTCACATGAACATGACAGCATGGATCAAAGGGCTTCCCGCTTCGGGAAAGCCCTTGCCTATTCTTTCGTTTCCCGCGGCATCTCTCACCGGGGCCAGTGTCTACGGTCTGACGCACAATGCCGATCTGCAGGCCGAGGCGATCATACGCGTGGCAAGCGAGGTCGATTCCGCCGCGGCTGTGACTCTGATGGATCTCTCGGTGGAGGCCGAGGCCTTTGGCGCGACACTTTCGACAAGTGAAGACGAAGTGCCTACGGTGCTGGGCGCACTTCTCTCTGCCGAGGACGGCGTGGAAGGGGTAGAAGCGCTCAGCGTTCCGAAGATTGGTGCGGGCAGAACGGCGCTCTATCTTGAAGCTGCCCAAAAAGCGAAGGCTGCCATCCACGATCGCCCCGTGCTTGCGGGCACGATCGGACCGTTTTCCCTGGCAGGCAGACTAATGGAGGTCTCGGAAGCGCTCGTCAACTGCCTTTGCGAAGAAGACTTCATGCACGCCGTTTTGCGAAGGACGACTGATTTTCTTCTTGCTTACGCAGGGGCGTACAAGGCGGCAGGTCTTGACGGAATCGTCATGGCAGAGCCTTTGTCGGGGCTTTTGTCCCCCGAGCTTGAAGCGGTTTTTTCCTCCGTTTACGTGAAAGAGATCGTAGAGGCGCTGCAGGATGAATCCTTTGCCGTGATCTATCACAACTGCGGCCCCAACACGCCTATGATGATCGAGTCCCTGGTTCATATCGGGGCGGCGGCTTATCACGTCGGTGATGCCATCGAGCTTGACGCGTTTTTATCCGGAATGCCGCGCGATATTCCCGTTCTGGGGAATATTTCTCCCACCGCCTTTTTCCTGCACGGCACGCCTCAAAGCATTTACGATGCAACGCTCGCCCTTTGCAAGCGAGTAAAGCAGTACGGTAATTTCGTTCTGTCATCCGGCTGTGATATTCCTCCCAAGGCAAGCTGGGCGAATATCCGCGCCTTCTTCAAGGCAGCGGCAGATGCGGAGGAGGGAAGAGTATGAATGCCTCTGAAAGATTTACGGCTTATATAAAAGGTCAACCTGTTGACCGCGCCCCATGTATCGAGTGGGCACCCTGGTGGCATTTGACCGTCAATCGCTGGCTTGCTGACGGACTCCCTCGGGAATATGCGAATACCGAAGCTCTGCAGGGTTATTTCGGTCTTGACAAGTGCCTGCAGTCATCCTTTGGCTGTCGCACGGGCACAACGCCTCGCGCCAAGGAAAACGGCGGCGGCATTATGAAGACCCCGGAGGAGTATTACGAGATCAGAAAGACCATGTTCCCCCCCATCGAGACTATGGTCAGCGAGGGCTTTTTTGATTGGCTGAAAAAGACGCGTGAGCGTGGGGATACCATCCATTTCTTTACAGTAGAGGGCTTCTTCTGGTACCCTCGCGAGATGTTCGGCATCGAGGATCATCTCTACAGCTTTTACGATTATCCCGAGCTGTACAAGGAGATGTGTAACGACTACGCCGAATGGCTGATCACGCTGTTTCGTTACGTTTTCTCTCGCTTTCGCTTTGACTTCATGAGTTTTGCGGAGGATATGAGCTACAATATCGGCCCTATGATCTCCCGTGATATGTTCGAGGAGTTTCTTGCGCCCTTTTACAGAAAGGTGATCCCCGTGATCCGCTCCTACGGTGTGCCCGTGTTTATTGACTCGGACGGCGATATCACCGATGCGGTGGATTGGTACGCCTCTGTGGGTGCAGACGGCATGTTTCCTCTCGAGCGTCAGGCAGGGGTGGACGTCTCTCTCTATCTTGACAAGCAGCCCTCTCTTGCCTTTATCGGACACTTTGACAAGATGTGTATGAAGTTCGGTGAAGAGGCAATGCGAAGGGAGTTTGAGCGGCTGCTCCCCTCCATGCTTCGGGGCAAGCTGATCCCATCGGTGGATCATCAGACACCGCCCGACGTGACGATGGACAATTATCGCATATACGTAAGCCTCTTGAAGGAATACGCCGCCAAGGCGACCCACAGGGAGGGCGGCATTCTGCCGTGCCCGGTTTTTGAGGAGATATACCGTGACTAACAGAGAACGCGCCATGAATATCCTGCATTACAGATCTGCAGACCGCTTACCCGCCGTGCATTTCGGCTATTGGCCCGAGCTTCTGGTTGAATGGGCAGAAGAGGGACACATTTCGAGAGAGCTTGCACGGAGCTGGTACGACGGTGGCGAATGCGACAGAGAGCTTGACAGGATCATCGGATGGGATTTCAATTGGCAACATATGTGCAGCGGCAACACGGGACTTTCACCGCGCTTTGAGCATAAGGTGCTTGCCTGCTTGCCTGACGGCAGTCGGCGCGTGCAAAACGGTGACGGCGTGATCGAGCGGATCTTCCCGGGCGTGGTGTCGATCCCGGCAGAGGACGACTATCTGCTCAAGGACAGGGAAGCCTTTGAGACGCTGTACCGCCCCAAAATGCAGTTTTCTGCCGAACGGGTGCCATACGAGTTTTTTAATAGCTTTAACGAGA
>CAZYFC010000137.1:0-3601 GCA_964646715.1 uncultured Lachnospiraceae bacterium | reverse complement strand
CTATCATGGCCTCCGAGACCACCGCAGCCGCTTCGGGTGCTGTCGGCGTTGTCAGACGCGACCCCATGGCCATGAGACCCTTCGTCGGCTATAACATGGGCGACTATTTTGCACATTGGCTTGACATGGGCAAGAAGATTCCCAACGCTCCCAAGATCTTCCACGTCAACTGGTTCCGTACCGACGACGAAGGCAACTTCATCTGGCCCGGCTTTGGCGACAACCTCCGCGTCCTTCTCTGGATGCTTGACCGTGTTGACGGCAAGGTAGGCGCCAAGGAAACAGCCATCGGCTATATTCCCGAAACCGCTGACATCGACACCACGGGTCTTGACATCTCCAAGGAAACCATGGATGAGCTTCTCTCAGTCGACAAGGAATCCTGGCTTGCCGATATCGCCAATATCCGCGAGTTCTACGCGCTCATCGGCGATACCGTTCCCGCAGAACTTCAGAGCCAGCTCAACGCACTTGAAAAAAGGCTTTCCGAGTAATCGGATACCCCCTCTTCAAGAGTCCTTCACTAACGCAAAACAGCTATCCTGCACACAAAGCAGGATAGCTGTTTTGTTTTTTCTGTCGGGATGGCTTTTCAGCCTTTGGTGAATCTGCTTCCGGCTACGCCCAATACGCGTTATTCATCCCCTTCGACGATTGCGGCGTAGAGCTTCACCACGTCACGGAACTCCGCCTTATACTCATCGTCAAGCTTGAGCGAGTCAAGTCTTGCAACAAGGGCTGCCACCGTCGCGTCGCCCTTGTACGCCGAGTCGCGCAGAAGAAGCGCAAATTCCACGACTGAGGCAATAAAGGCGTCCTGCTCGGTCATTTCAGCGTGATAGACCGAAGAGGAAACCGGGAGCCTCGTCTCCTTGTCCTCGTTTGTGTAGGGCGTTTTATATTTCAAGGTGACTTCACCGAGAATTGCTTCCTCGTCAAGCGCCGCATCGGTCAGCTTGATCTCATAAACCACCGTTACGGTGTGACCGGAGCCAAGCTCACCTGCATCGGTAGCGGAATCCTCAAACTGATCCTGTGTCAGCTGCTTGGTCTCGTAGCCGACGAGTCGGTAGCTTTCCACGTATGCGGGATTGAAAACAACACCCGCCTTTACGTCCTTGGCAACCGTCACGATGCTGCCGCCGATATCCTCAACAAGCGCGCGCTTTGCCTCGCTCACCGAGTCAATATAGCTGTAAATGCCGTTGCCACTCAGGGCGAGCGCTTCCATCTTATCGGATTTCCAGTTGCCTTCCCCGAAGCCGTAGACCGAGAAGTACACACCCGTATCACGTTTTTCGGCAATGAAGCTCTCAAGGGCTGACGTGCTTGAGATACCGACGTTGAAATCGCCGTCAGTCATCAGGATCACACGGTTATTGCCACCTTCGATGAAGTACTGCTGTGCAAGCGAATAGGCGGTGGTAATGCCCGCACTTCCCGCTGTACTGCCGCTTGCTGCGAGATCCTCGATCACCGCCGTGATCCTTGCCTTTTCATAGCCGTACGCACCCGAAAGCGCCACCTGATCTCTGCCTGCGTAAGTGACGATCGACACACGGTCGGTAGGATTGAGGTTTTCGGCAAGCATCGTAAAGGCCTGCTGAACGAGTGGCAGCTTGTTGTCTACGTTCATCGAACCGCTGACGTCGATCAGGAAAACAAGGTTGTTCGCGATCTCGGAGAAGACTACCTCTTCAGCGGCAAGTCCCACCGTAAAGAGCTTCAGCTCACTGTTATACGGACAGTCGAACAGCGCGGCGTTCAAAGCCAGAATATCATCGCCGCTTGCCGCCGCATAGTCATATTTGAAGTAATTCAGTATTTCCTCCACGCGCACGGCGTCTTTAGCGGGCAAATAGCCCTTCTTCAGCGTCGAGCGTATGTTCGGGAAGGAGGCAGTTGACGCATCTATCGAAAAATAGCTCGTGTTGTTCTCGGCGGTAAAAACGAAGTCGTTCTCCTTGATCTCGGTGTAGGAATTGCCGCCTTCAATATAGGCGTCTTTATAATAGGTGTCTTTATTGTAGGCGTCGTCCACATCCACATCTCCCTCCACGTTGGCTGTCTCCTCGGTCGAGACTGCCGACGCGGTCTCTTGCGTTTGCGAGGACGTGCCCTCAGGCGCGGTCTCTTGCGTTTGCGAGGACGTGCCCTCAGGCGCAGTCTCTCCGCCCTTGGTTGTGGTAACGATGGGTGTCACGTCGGAACGCTGCATCACGAGAAAGACAGTCAGGCAGCTCGAGACGATCAACACAAAGCAGGCGGCGATCAGCAACACACTGCGTCTTCTGTGAGGAGAGGCTTTTTTCATCGGCGCAGCATCCGCAACAAGATCGTCGTCAACCTCAGAAAATGCCTCAAATAATTTTTTCTCTTTCATGGGTTTCATCCTTTCCGTATCTGTCGGGCAAGGTCAGAGGACGATGCCCTCGTGTTCGAGGTGTGCTTTGAGAGCCAGACGCGTGCGGTGCAAGAGCGTTTTGACGTTGCTTTCGGTCATCGAATGACTGCCTGACAGCTCCTTGACCGACAGGCAATAGAAATACCGCCCCAGAAAGACCGCCCTCGTTTTTGGAGAAAGACCGCGCAAAAAGGTGTTGAGTGCATTTTTCAGCACGATCTCATCGGTCAGCGTATCAGCCGTATCGCCTGACGGAAGGGCATCGTGCAGCTCTTCCATAAGTACGTATCCGCCACGCTTCTCACGGCGCCTTGCCGAAAGTCGGTCAAGCGCCAGATTCCGCGTGATCTTGCAGAAAAATGCAGCAAGCCGCGTCGGCTTTTGCGGCGGAATGCTGCTCCATGCACGCATATAGGTGTCGTTCACACATTCCTCTGCCTCCTCAAAGGAAGACAGAATACCGTTAGCCACCGAATGGCAAAGTCTGCCGTACTTGTTGGCGCTTTCCGCAATTGCGTCTTGAGAACGTTCAAAGAACAACGCAATGATCTGTGAATCGTCCATGCTGTCACCTCCGTGTTTTTCAGGTACCTTCACTCTATATGACGATATTTCTCTGCAAAAGGTTACACCCCGAATGAAATTTTTTGAAGAAATTTCATATTTTTCAATCAGAAAGAATAAAAAAAGGGCAAAGAACGCCTGAAGCATTCTTTGCCCTCTTTAAGCATAGATTGTTCGCCCAAGAGGGCGTTTGCCTCACAGACCTCTCTTGACGTAAGAGGTGTGAAGGATCTCGTGAGCCTTATGGCTGTTGGGCTCGCCGAAGTATTCGTCGTAGAGTCTCTTAACGGCAGAGTTCTCGTGCGACTTACGGAGATCCATAGCGGCATCTGCCTTATAAAGGACAGAAGCGCGCAGCGCACGGAGGTCGACGTTGTTACGGACGACTGCGGGCTGATACGGCTGACCGCCGCCGTTGACGCAACCGCCGGGGCAAGCCATGATCTCGATAAAGTGAACATCTACCTTGCCGGCCTTCACGTCGTTGAGAAGCGCCTTCGCGTTGGCAGTGCCGGAAGCAACCGCCACATTGATCTTCATGCCGCCAAGCTCGTAGGAGGCGAACTTAACGCCCTGAGTGCCACGGACGTCGTCAAAATCAACCTTGGTGAGAGGCTTACCCTCGATAACCTC